>JAIBBI010000071.1 GCA_019694755.1 Gemmataceae bacterium | reverse complement strand
AGCCGCTCCACCCCGCGTACATCTCGGTGGTCGATTCGGGCAACTTGCTGGGCTGCCTGATCGCGTTGCACCACGGGCTGCTGGAAAAGCTCGACGAGCCGATTCCCGGGCCGCAACACCTCGAAGGGATCACCGATACGCTTGCCCTTGCCGAGGAGGCGATGGACTCGGCCAAGCTGTCGCTGGCGGACCGGGAGCCGCTCAGTTCGCGGCTCCGGGCGATCCGGGCGAAGGTGGCCGCACCGCCGACGGACCTGCCGGGCTGGCACCAGTGGCTTCAAGGCCTGCTCGAAGAAGCCCGGCCGATCACCGACCTGGCGGCCAAGCACGTCAATAAGGCGCCGGACGGCCAGTTGCAGCGGTGGACCGATCTGCTTCGCGAGCAACTCTATGACCTGGCCGGCGAAGTGCAGGCCATCTGCCCGTGGGCGGGGGACGTGGCCGACTTCGCGCTCGCGCCGGTGGCCGGGCCACTCGCCGCGGTGCGCGACCGCCTCATTACCGATCTCAGCACGCCGGCCAGCCTGAACAGTTGGTTCGTGAGGCTGCCGGCCATCCGCGTCGAAATCGAAAAGCTCGGCGACCGCGGGGGCAAGGTCGGCGCCCGACTCCGCGCCGCGATCGAGCAATCCACCGTCCCGGTCCTCGTGAAGTCGCTTCGCCGAATTGCTGCGCGGGCGCAGGAACTGGCCGAGGGAATGGACTTCACCTTCCTGTACAACCCGGAGCGCAGCCTTTTTTCAATCGGCTTTAACAAGGCGACGGGCCGACTCGACAACGCGCACTACGACCTGCTCGCGAGTGAGTGCCGCCTGACCAGCTTCCTCGCCGTGGCCCGAGGCGAAGTGCCGCGACGGCACTGGTTCATGCTCGGCCGGCCGGTCACGATGGCCGCGGGCCGGCAGGGCCTGCTGAGCTGGGGCGGCACGATGTTCGAGTATCTCATGCCCCGGCTCCTGCTGCCGACCTACGAGGGCACGCTGCTCGACACCGCCGAACGCACCGCCGTTGCCCGGCAGATGGAGTTCGGCCGGAAGACCGGGGTTCCATGGGGCGTCTCCGAGTCCGGATTCTCCGTGCTCGACGCCTGGCAGACCTACCAGTACCAGTCGTTCGGTGTGCCCGGCCTCGGCCTCAAGCGGGGCCTCCAGAACGACGTCGTGATCGCACCCTACGCATGTCTCATGGCCACGGTCATCGACCCGAATGCCGTTCGCGTGAACCTTGATGAACTGCGGAAGTTCGGCGGCGAAGGCCCGTACGGCGTGTACGAGGCGCTCGACTTCACACGGCGGCGCGTGCCGGCCGAGAAGAAGTGCATCGTCGTCAAGCAATACATGGCCCACCACCAGGGCATGGGCTTCATCGCGCTGGCCAACCGCCTGCTCGGCGACCTGATGCCGCGCCGGCTCCGGGCCGAGCCGATGGTCCGGGCGAATGAGTTGCTGCTGCAGGAGAAAGTCCCAGTCGATTCCCCCGTGGTCATTCCGCCGGAAGACGACGAGTCGACGCGTAAGGTCGCGTTGACGATGCAGATGCCCGTGAGCCGGAAGCTGACCACGGCCGACACGCCCGGGCCGCGCACGCACCTGCTCTCGAACGGGCAGTACACGGTGGTCGTCACCAACGCCGGGGGCGGCTACAGCAATTGCCGCGGGCTCGACGTGACCCGCTTCCGCGAAGACCGCACCCGCGACCTGGGCGGGCTGTTCCTGTACGTCCGCAACCGGGCGACGGGGAAGTACTGGTCGGCAGCACACCACCCGTGCGAGACGATCGCCGAGCGCTACGAAGTGACATTCTCGATCGACAAGATCGACTTCCGCCGACTCGACGGCGACATCGAGACGCACACGGAGATCACGGTCTCGCCCGAGAAGAATGTCGAAATCCGGCGGGTCACGGTCACAAATCACGGCTCGAAGCCGGTTGACCTCGACGTGACGAGTTATGTCGAGGTCGCGCTGGCGGCGCGCGGCGCGGACCTTGCCCACCCGGCATTTCAGAAGCTGTTTCTGGAGACGGAATGGGTGCCGGCCCAGCGGGCGCTGTTGTGCCGCCGTCGGCCGCGCTCGGCCGGGCAGAACCCCGTCTGGGCGGTGCATACCGTCGCCACCGAGGGCCGAGCGGTCGCGCCGCCGACCTTTGAAACGGATCGGGCCAAGTTCCTCGGCCGACGGCGCGACGCCAGCCGGCCCGCCGGACTGGTCCACGGCACTGAGCTTTCCGGGACGACCGGCCCGGTGCTCGATCCGGTGATGTGCCTGCGCCAGAAGGTTCACGTCGAGCCCGGCGCGTCGGCCAGCGTAGCCTTCGCGCTGGCCGTCGCCGACACCCGGGCCGAGGCGATCGCCGTCGCCGACCAGTACAACGCGTTCCACGCCGTCCTGCGGGTGTTCGACCTGGCCTGGGCCCAGAGCCGGGTGGAGTTGCGCGACCTGCACGTGACAGTGGAGGATTCGCACCTGTACCAGCGGCTCGCCGGGCTGATCCTGTTCCCCGCGCCGCACCTGCGGGCAACGCCCGAGCAGATCCGCTCCAACCGGCAGGCTCAATCGGGCCTGTGGAAGTTCGGGGTCTCCGGCGACCTGCCCATCGTGCTCGCGCGCGTCACCGATGGCGACGGCCTGGGCCTGCTCCGGCAGATCACCTCGGCCCAGAGCTTCTGGCGGATCAACGGGTTCACCTGCGACGTTGTGGTGCTCAATGAACACCCCGAGGGGTATCTCGAAGGCTTCCACGAGCAGATTCTGAACACAGTACGGGCGGGCGACGCCAACGCGCTGTTCGATCGGCCGGGCGGCGTGTTCGTCCGCAAGGCCGACCAGATGTCGGCGGAGGACCGTGCGCTACTTCTGGCGTGTGCCCGCGTCGTGCTGGTCGGCGAGCGCGGCCCGCTCGCCGATCAGCTCGATCTGCCCGAGCGCATCCCGACCGATCCGCCGGCCCTCGCGCCGACGCGCAACGACCTCCCCTCCAGCGGCCCGCTCGCGACGCGCAGCGACCTAGTGTTTACCAACGGCCTCGGCGGATTCACGAAAGACGGCCACGAGTACGTCATCACCTACGAACCGGCGAAGCAGGCCACGCCGATGCCCTGGAGCAACGTGGTCGCCAACGAGAACCTCGGCTTCCTGATCACCGAGGCGGGCGGCGGCTGCACGTGGGCCGGCAACAGCCAGATGAACCGGCTCACCCCGTGGTCCAACGACCCGGTGAGCGACCCGGTGACCGAAGCGATCTATGTCCGCGACGAGGAGTCGGGGCACTTCTGGTCGGTGACGCCGCAACCGGTGGCGACGCCGTCTCCCGACCGCTGCCGGCACGGGCAGGGCTACTCGGTGTTCGAACGCAACCACGGTGGGCTCGAGCACGAATTGCGTCTCACCGTCGCGCCGGAAGACCCGGTGAAGATCATGCGCCTGCGCGTGACCAACCGGTCGGACCGACCGCGTCGGCTCTCGTCGGCATGCTTCGCGGAATTGGTCCTGGGGACGACGCGGGAAGTCACCGCACTGCATGTGATTACCGATGTCGATGCCGAGAGCGGCGCGCTCTTCGCCCGCAACGCCTACAACCCGGATTGCGGCAGCCACGTCGCGTTCCTCGACGTGAGCCATCGCCCGCGCTCGGTGACGGGCGACCGCACCGAGTTTCTGGGGCGCAACGGGTCGCCGGCCGACCCGGCCGCGCTGCACCGCACCGAGCTTTCGAACCGGACGGGGGCGGCGCTCGACCCGTGCGCGGCCGTGATGGCGAAGTTCGATGTTGCGCCCGGCGCATTCGTAGACATCGTGTTCGTGTTCGGCCAGGCCGCCGACGAGGCGACGGCCCGCCGTCTCGCGGCGAAGTACCGAGACCCGGCTGTCGCCGAACAGGCGTTCCGCGATACGGTCGCCCGGTGGGACGCGTTTCTCGACGCTGTTACGGTCAAGACGCCCGACCCGCTGCTCGACCTGCTCGTCAACCGCTGGCTCCCGTACCAGGTACTGTCGTGCCGATTCTGGGGCCGGACCGCGCTGTACCAGAGCGGCGGGGCGTTCGGCTATCGCGACCAGCTTCAGGACTCTCTCGCACTGGTGTACGGCCGGGCCGACATCACCCGGCACCACCTGCTCCGTGCCGCGGCCCGGCAATTCCGAGAGGGCGACACGCAGCACTGGTGGCACCCGCCCGGCGGCGCGGGCGTGCGCACCCGTTGCTCCGACGACTACATCTTCCTGCCGTACGTTACCGCCTTCTTCGTCGAGAAGACCGGCGACACCGGCGTGCTCGACGAGCCCGCGCCGTTCCTCACCGCACCGATCCTTGCGGAAGGCCAGGACGAGGATTACAGCGTCCCGGGGATTTCGGAAGAGACTGCCTCGCTGTACGAGCATTGCTGCCGGGCGCTCGACCGGGCCGGGGCGCGGGGAACGCACGGCCTGCCACTGATGGGCAACGGCGACTGGAACGACGGCATGAACCAGGTCGGCCACGAGGGCCGGGGCGAGAGCGTCTGGCTCGCGTGGTTCCTGGCCGACACCTACCGTCGCTTCGCGCCGATCTGCCAAGCGCGGGGCGATGCGATCCGGGCCCGCGACTACCTCGCGAAGGCCGACGAACTGGTCGCCGCGATCGATCAGCACGCCTGGGACGGACAGTGGTATCGCCGGGCGTGGTTCGACGACGGTACGCCGCTGGGTAGCGCGACCAACGACGAGTGCCAGATCGATATCCTTCCGCAGGCGTGGGCGTCGATCACCGGCGGCGGCGATCTCGAGCGGGCCGCCCGGGCGTTCGCGTCGATGGAAGAGCGGCTCGTCCGGCCGGACGATCGCGTGGTGCTGCTCTTCTGCCCGCCCTTCGATCACGGCAAACTGCAGCCTGGCTACATCAAGGGTTATGTGCCCGGTATTCGGGAGAACGGCGGGCAGTATACCCACGCGGCGACCTGGGCCGCACTGGGCGCGACCAAGCTGGGCCGGGGCCGGCAGGCCAAGGACATCATCGACATCCTGAACCCCGCACGGCTGGCCGAGTCACCCGACCGCGTGAACCGGTACAAGGTCGAGCCGTACGTGATCGCCGCCGACGTCTACGGCCGGGCCCCGCACATCGGCCGGGGCGGCTGGACGTGGTACACCGGCAGCGCGAGCTGGTACTGGCGAGTGATCGTCGAAAATGCGCTGGGCCTCGACGTTCGAGGAGACAAGCTGCGGATCAACCCGTGCGTCCCGCCCGACTGGAAGGGGCACGAGTTGACCTACCGGTATCGCAACACCCGCTACCGGATTGTCGTGGAGAATCCCACGGGCGTGGAGCGTGGTGTCAAGGGCGTGACGCTCGACGGTGCGCAAGTCGCCGACGGAATCGTCCCGCTCGTCGACGACGGAAAAGATCACACCGTGATTGCGGTGATGGGCGGGTAATCGCCGATGAAGGACTTGGTCCGCCAGTTCAGAATCGCTGAGGAGCGAGGGGCCCGGCGAGCGCTGTGGATCGGTCGGCTTGCATCCCTCGTGGTGGCCGGCATCCTTGTCGCCGCCGCGCATTACTTGCTCGGTATGCAATTGAGCTTGGTGAAGTTCATCGCCCTGTCCATGATCATGCCACTTGCATTGATCTGGTTTCCCGGGCCGCTGGGTCGGTATCGCGGCTTTCTCGACGGGCAGTACATCAACGTAACCACACCCGCGCCGCTGGTCGCGGCGGCGGGGTGGTTTCTGCTCTTCGGGTTCCCGCTGTTGTTGTGGTGGATCAACTCGCACGTCGAACCGTGACGTTACTCGCCCGGGTCGACGTACGGCTCGCCCCGGGAATACTGCTCCCACCGGCTTTGGTACTGACCGACCTCGTCGGCCGGTCTACGAATTCCTGGAAGTGAGCAATGTGGTTCCGGTCTGTTGCGGCGTTTGATTCGACGTGCCGTGCGCCCGGGCCACCAGTTCTCCGCGGTGGTGATACAACACAGCCAGAAGTTGCTCGTCGTCAATGTCCCACAGATTCCGTCCGGTCTGGTCTTCGCCCAGAAATCCGAGATGAGCGAACAACTGCCCAAGACGAACGTCCGGTGACAATGCAGACACCTCGGCCAGAACGGTCAGTGCCTCGGCTTGCGTCGGTGTAGTCATGGCAGCGTGTCTCCGATACTCGGTGCCGGTCCATACGCCCGGCGGAGCCGGCCGATGACTTCGACCCGGACGAGCGTGCCTGGAGCCAATTTGGCAATCCGGGTCGCTCGCGTTACCCCATTATAGATGATTAGCACGCCGTCCGAAGCCTCATATACGACCAATGGCGGCATCCCGGCGGTCGACGACCCGAACCGCGAGATCTGGCGAGCCAGTTTGATCGGATCGGCACTTTGGCGAGAAGGAGGAGGGCGGAGCTCACGGGGATCAACATCTCGGAAGTCAGGTGTCATGTCGGGAGTGTATTTGACATCAGCGTAGCTCGACAGATTATCGCCGTAGAACTGCCATCGACTAAAGTGATTCGACTACTCCCCCGGGTCGACGTACGGCTCGCCGCGGGAATACTGCTCCCATCGACTTTGATACTGCCCGACTTCTTCGGGCGGGACCAGGGCGATGGCCTTTTGCTCGGTCGCCATCGCGTCGTCGAAGCGGCCCGCGGCAGCCTGGGCGGCGGCCAGCGTGTCGAGAAGGCCCGGCTGCTGATCGTCCGTCAGGTAACACGCCTTAAAGGCCAACTCGAGCGCACGGAGGGGATTGCGCAGCCCGGCGTCCCGCCCCGTCGCATAAAGCCAGGCGAGGTGGTTGAGAGTGGCCGGGTCTTCGGGGTCGCACTCCAGCGCCTTTTCATGGTCGGCGATTGCCCCGGCCACGTCGCCCTGCAGGTAGCGGCCGTGGGCCCGCAGATTCCATGCGGGGGCCATCTCGTCGTCGATGGCCAGAACGGCGTCGAAGTCGGCGATCGCGCCGGGGATGTCGCCGAGCCGGCGGCGGACGAAGCCGCGGCTCATCAGGGCGCGGATGTTCTCGGGATCGAGTTGCACGGCATTGTCGAAGTCGGCGAGGATGGGCCGGAGGCGGTCCGGGTCTTCCGACAGCTTGTGCCTCCGGGGCGGCGACGGGTCGGATCCCGTGACTTCGTCGAGCATCCGCAATCGCGCGAGCGCGCGGTTGAAGTAGCTGGCCGCGTCGTCGGGGGCGAGGGCGAGGGCGGCGTCGAAGTCGCGGATCGCGCGCTCGGGATCGTCGCGCTCGGCCGCCAGAATGCCGCGGAGGTTCAGCGCGGCCGCGTGTGCCGGGTTCAGCCGCAGGCATCGCGCCAGGTCTGGTTCGGCGGCGGCGGTGTTCCGTGTCTCGGCGGCGATACGGGCCCGGTGAAAGAACGTGTCCGCATCCGTCGGATCGAGCCGGACGGCCACGTCGTGGTCGGCGAGGGCTTCGGCCGTGTCGCCGAGCCGGTGATACGTCAGCCCACGGTAGGAGAACGCCCGGCCGAAATGTGGCTGGTGGCTGATCGCGGCCGAGTAGTCTTCGATGGCCAGCTCGAACTCGCCGGCCGCCGCCCGGGCGTTGGCCCGGTTGAAGTACACCCGCGGCGACTTCGGCTGCATTGCGATCGCGGCATCGAAATCTTCGTGCGCGAGGTCGAATCTGCCGAGCCGGGCCCGCACGACGCCCCGGCCGTTGAGCGGGTCGGGGTCGGCAGGCTCGAGGCGGATCGCTTCGGTGAAGTCTTCCTCGGCGGCCTGGAGCAGGTTGAGGTCGGCGCGGGCCATGCCGCGGTTGTGCCAGGCCGCGTGGTACGAAGGGTTCAGGTCGATGGCCGACGACAAGTCCTGGATCGCGCCGGGGAAATCGCCCAGTGCGACCCGGGCGGTGGCGCGGAGGAAGTACCGCTCCGAGTCTTCGGGTGCCTGCTCGACGGCCAGGTCGAATGCCTGGAGCGCCGGGGCTGCTTCGCCCCGGCGAAGGTAGCCCTGGGCCGTCCGGAACCAGTCGGGTTGATCGTTCCTTTCGGCCATTCATCCTCCCGGGCCCGGCCTCAACGCGGCTTCTTCGGTGGCTTGGCCGGCGGCACGAACAGCGTCGGCAGGTCGAGCTTTTTAGCCGACTCGTTCAACTTCACGACGTCGCCCGTTACGATCGCCTGCCACTCGTCCTGCAATGCCTTAAGTGTCGCGGCATTGTCCGCGTAGACCGCTTCGAGCGACTTCGTCGGTATGCCGTCCGCTTCCTGCAGCGCGCTGTAAACCCAGATCAGTTGCGAGTAGAGCATCGCCCCCCCGGGCGGCCCGAAGATATCATACGTGACCTTGGCCTTGGGGTTGTGTAACTTTTCCTCGAGGGCGTCGAGTTTCTTCGCGAGCGCGGCGCCGGCCTTGCGCAGCTCATCGTACTTCTTCACGCCGGCGATCAGGCCGTTGCGGACTTCGATCTGTTTCTTCACCGCGCGGAGCTGGGCCACGGTCCGGCTCAATGCGGTCACGTCGTCGCGGACTTTCATGGCCAGCTCGTATTGCGTGACCGTGTCCACCTTCGCCCGCGGGTCGGGTTTGATGTGCAGGATCTGCGTTGAGACCTGTCCGTCGACCGTCAGCTTTACCGTGTACTTGCCCGGCGGGACGAGCACGCCCTGCTTCGGATTGCCCGAATCGACCCGCGCGCCGGGAATGTGCTCGGGCGCTTCGGTCTTCAAATCCCAAACCACGCGGTGCAGGCCCGGCTCGGTCGGAAGGTCGAATTCGGATTCCTCGTCTTCTTCGTCGTCGTCGGCCGGCTCCTTCTTCTCGCCCTTCTTCGCCTTCGAGACGGTCGAAAAGAGCTCCTTGCCCGCGCCGTCGAGGACGGTCAGGCGGATCGGCTTGGCCGCCTTCTTCGTCAGCCGGTAGTGGAAGACCGCGCCGTCCGGCGGGTTCTCGGCCGAGCCGCGGCCGTCGAACGAGAAGCCGCCGCTCTGCCGCCAGCGGACCACCGGGGCGGGCGTGAACAGGTGAGTCGGTTGCTGGGCCACCTTGGCGTTGAGCTCGCGGATCGGCGTGATGTCGTCGAGAATCCAAAGCGACCGGCCCATCGTGCTGATGACCAGATCGTTGTCCTTGATCACCAGATCCGACACGGGTGTGGTCGGCAGACCCTTGAACGGCTGGAACGTCTTTCCGTCGTCGGTGGAGTACGAAACGCCGCGCTCGGTGGCGACGAACAGCAGACCCGGCCGCACGCTATCGGCCCGCACGGCATTCAAGTGTACGTCGCCCGGCAGGTTTTCACCGAGCCGCTTCCACGTCGCGCCGAAGTCCGTAGTCTTCCAGAGGTACGGCCGGAAGTCGTTGAGCCGATGGGCTTCGACGACGAGGTAGCAATCGCCCGGCTTCGCCCCGGGTTCGAGGCAGCGGACCGTCCCCCAATCGGGCAGGGCGGGGATGTTGGCCGTGACGTTGGTCCAGGTCTGCCCGGCGTCCTTGCTCACGTGGACGAGTCCGTCGTCGCTGCCGGCCCAAAGCACGCCGGCCTGGTGCGGCGACTCGGCCATCGCGAACACCGTGCCGAAGATCTCGACGCCGGTGTTGTCGCCGGTGATCGGGCCGCCCGACCACTGCTGCTTCTGCTTGTCGTTGCGGGTGAGGTCGCCGCTGATCGGCGTCCAACTCTGACCGGCGTCGGTGGTGCGGAAAATCACGTTGCCACCGTGGTACACCACCTTGGAATCGTGCGGCGAGATCATCACCGGCGCGGTCCACTGGAAGCGGTACTTCAGCTTGGCCGGGGTGATGCCGCTGGGGTTGATCGGATACGCGCCGACGTTTTTCGCCTGGCCGGTCTTGCGGTCGAAGCGGGTCAGCAGCCCGCCGTACTCGCCGGCATAGACCACGTCGGGGTTCTTCGGGTCGGCGACGGCAATGCCCGTCTCGCCCCCGCCCACCTGGTGCCAGTCCTGCAGCCGAATGCGGTTGCCCGCCAGTCCTCGGTGCGGGCCCGATGCAGTGCCGAGGTCCTGCATGTTGCCCATCACCCGGTAAGGCACCGAGTTATCAGTGGTCACGTGGTAGAATTGCGCGATCGGCAGCGGTGGGGCGGTCCAGGTCCGGCCGCCGTCCGACGAGAGGTCGACGCCGCCGTCGTTGGAGTTGATCATCCGCCGGGGGTTCTTCGGATCGATCCAGATGTCGTGGTGGTCGCCGTGGTGCGGGCCGCGGACCGCGGAGAACGACCTGCCGCCGTCGATGCTCTTGAGCAGCGGCACGTTCGGGCAGTAGACCACGTCGGCATTGGTCGGGTCGATGGTCAGAGTGGTGTAGTAGAAGGCCCGCTGGCGGATGAGCCGGGCGTCGCTGGCCAGCGACCACGACTTGCCGCCGTCGTCGGAACGGAACAGGCCGCCGTCCGTCGCCTCGATGAGCGCGTAGACGCGGTTCGAGTCGCTGGCCGCGACGCCGACGCCGATCTTGCCCCACGGGCCCTTGGGCAATCCGTCGGCATCGGGCTTGAGCTGTGTCCAGGTGTCGCCGCCGTCGCGCGACGTGTACAGGCCGGAGCCGGGTCCGCCCGAGTTCATCTCCCACGGCCGGCGTCGCGCCTGCCAGAGGCCTGCGAACAGAATGCGGGGGTTGTTCGGGTCGAAGCACACGTCGGAAGCGCCCGTGTCTTCATCCTTGGCCAGCACTTGCTTCCACGTCTTGCCGCCGTCGGTCGTGCGGTAGACGCCGCGATCCTTGCCCGGGCCGAACGGCGAGCCGAGCACGGCCGCGAACGCAATGTCGGGATTGGTCGGGTGGACGATCAGGGTGCCGATCTGACCGAGGTTGTTCCAGACGTGGGTCCACGTCTGCCCGGCATCGGTGGATTTGTAGATACCGTGCCCGGCCGCGACGTTGCCGCGGATGTTGGCCTCGCCCGCCCCGGCATACACGATGTTGGGGTCCGAGGGGGCGACGGCGATGCTGCCGAACGAGGAGTCGATGAGGTCGTCGGAGACGCACTTCCAGGAAAGGCCGCCGTCGGCCGACTTCCAGATGCCGCTGCCCGCGGTGGCGGCGAAGTAGAGGAGGGGGTTACCGGCGACGCCGCAGGCCCGGCTGACCCGGCCTCCGGCCGCCGGGCCGACGTTGCGGAACTTCAGTCCGTCGAATGGGCCGGCGGCGGGCTTCGGGTCGGCAGCTACGAGGGTGCTGGCAACGAGCAGCCAGGCGAATGTGGCGGAGTTTTTCATGGATGGCAGTCTGCGGGGAGTTTGCGGGCAACTCCTATCGTAACGACTGCCGTGTTCGATGCCAGCGAAGTGCGAGGCGGGCGGGCCGTCGGACGGGACCGCCACTCGGTACGACCGGACCCCCGGGGCTGGGAAACGGCGAAGCCGCGGGACGCCGGACCGGAATCCGGTCGGCGTCCCACGGCTTGGCGGAGCGGTGTTGTCCGTGAGTTACTTGCCGGCTGCGCTCAACTCGGCCTCCAGATCGCTGAGGATCCGGTCCGCGTTGCGGTCGCTGACCTGCGAGGGGCTGATCGGCGCCTTGGCCCGCTCGTCGGATCGCGCCCGGTCGGCGTCCTTCTTGGCGGCGGGTTCCGGCGGATTGCTGGTGAACAACGGCTTCGACAGGTCGGCGGCCGAGCAGCCGACCAGTGACCCGGCTCCCAACAACAACAGTGTGCGAATCGTCATTTCCGCCCCTCCTCAGTCTTCGTCTGCGACGGGCGCTTCGACGCGACTCGCTGCTTATAGACCTCTTCCGCCCGCTGTTCCAGGCGGATGGCTTCGTCTTCCATCTTGTTGTCGCCCTTCTCGAGGGCGATCTGCTTGATCCGGTCGCAAACAGCCAGCCGGCGGAGCAGATCGGCCTCTTCCTGGGCCCGCAGTGCGGCCGAGGTCTCGGTGGCTTTCTGCTTGATGTCCGACGCCTGCTTCCGCGTCTTTTCGGGCGCGGGCGGAGCGGGAATCGGCGAGACGTGCGGGCCACCCTGGAACCGCTGGTAGGCGTTCAGGCCCGGATCCGTCTTCGGGCCCCCGGCCGCGGCCACACTGGCACACGCAACAACTGCCGCAATGGTGTAGAACAGTTTTCGCATTTTTGGCGTCCTCCCCCAGGCTGCCCACCCCCGTGAGCCGCCCCGGACCGCGCGAATAATTTCCGCTTCGAGGGACGGCGTATGCCACGAACCCAAGCCGCTGTAAAGGGCAGTTTTCACTCCGGGCCCCAATAACAGGGCCGGATTTTCGCTGGTCAGGCCCCAGCGGGCGGTCAATAATACTCAGGTCCGATTTCTCAACGGGTTATGCATCCGATGTTTTCATTCATGTTTCGCGCTCGGCGGCACACGCTGACTGCGCCTTTGCGAAGTCGGCGTCCCCAGTGCGAGCGTCTCGAGTCCCGCGAAGTCCCCGCCGACGTTTCCGCCCCGGCCATGCTGCAGTGGTTCGAATCGACTTACGCGACCATGGAGCGGCGGATGGTCGACTTCTTCCGCACGGGCTACGGCGGCATCTGGTCGCCCCCGCCGGGCCGGGCCGACCAGGGCAATTTCTCGGTGGGCTACGACCAGTACGACCGCTTCGACCTTGGTGGGCCCAACAACTTCACGCTTTACGGTTCCGAGACCGGACTCAAGCAGACCATCCGCGAGAACAACAGAGCCGGCGCGCAGTTCTTCGTCGACCTCGTCTGGAACCACAACGGGTTCAGCGACCGGTCCACCTCCGGCTTCGTCAATGCCGGGGGTTATCCCGGCGTCTGGATCGGCCCCGTGTCCGGCAGCCCCATCGACGGCGACTTCAACCCTGCCAGCGCGACCGGCGATATCGACGGCCGGCTGGCCGGGCTCATCGACATCAACCCGGCCCTGAACAACAACTTCGTCCGTAACCCCGTACCAGGCTTCGCGAACAACATTCCCGCGGGCACCACGCCGGCATTCGGTCGGCTCGCCAACGTCCCGACGGAAGACAACCGCCGGTTCTACCCCGATCAGGGGCTCGCGCCGATTGTCGTCAACGACCCGGCCACCGGCGGCACGAATATCTCGATCTATCCGTTCAACACGACGACGCCCGCGGCCGGCGACCCGACGGCCAGCAACGCACTCGGCTACCTGATGCGGAACGCCCAGTGGCTGATCCAGTCCGTCGGAGTCGACGGCTTCCGCCTCGATGCCGTCAAGCACATGCCCACCTGGGTGCTGAACTTCCTCGACCGGGCCGTCTACCGCGCCTCGCTCAAGCCGCTGCTCAACGGCGCAACTCCGAACGTATTCTCGTTCGGCGAGGCGTACGACGGGAGCAAGTCGTTCCTCCAGCAGTTCGTCCGCAAGGACATCAACCCCGGGGCGCCCAACACCGTCGGCGGCAATCGCGACGTGCTCGACTTCCCGCTGTTTTTCGCCATGCGGGATTACCTCACGAGCAACGGCCTGACCAACGACTGGCGCAACATCGTCAACGCCAGCTTCGACAGCAACGACGACGGACTCGCCAACAACGGCAGCCAGGGCGTCGTCTTCGTCCAGAGCCACGACGACGCCGGCCCCTATTTGAGTAACGTCGCTTATGCCTACGCACTGATGCGGCCGGGCAACGCCATCGTCTACTTCAACGCCAAGCAGTTCGGAAACGGACGGGCCTTCCCGAAAGACGGCCGGGGCGACGCCCTTGGTGGCATCTACGGCGATGCCATCACCAAACTCGTCCAGCTCCGCAACGCCTACGGCCGGGGCAACTACATCGAGCGATACCTCACCAAGGAGTCGCTGATCTACGAGCGCGAGAACTCCGCCCTCGTCGTACTCTCCAACCGGCTCGACTCCGCGAACACGGGCGTCACCGTCCAGACCGCGTTTCCGCCGGGGACGTACCTCTACGAGCAGACGGGCAATGCCTCCAACTCCGCGATCGACCCGACTAACATCTTCCCCGAGGTCCTGCAGGTCCAGGCCGACGGCAAGGTGAACCTCCAGATCCCGACGAACAAGAGCGTCACGGGCAACCAGCACAACACCGGCTACTTCATCTACGCCCCGACCGGCCCGCAGGGTAATCTCTCGATCGTGGGCGCGAGCGGGTCCATCGCCGCCGACACGCCCTCGGCCGCGACCAACGGCACTGCCGTGCTGGCTGCGATTCCGGTGGTGACAGGAAACAGCTTCCAGATCCAGCTCAACACCAACGCGGTCAACCTGCTCGGTACCATCCGCGATGCCGATGCCGACGGCGACAACGCGCTGTTCCGCATCGACGGCGGCCGGGACTTCAACGGCAACGGGGTGGTCGACTTCACGAACCCCGGCGATGTGTCGTACGGCTTCGAACAGTTCGTTACCACGAAGAGCCCCGGGTTCGGCAGCCCGACCGGCAACGGCCAGTACGTTCAGACAATCGACGCCACGCAACTCAGCGAGGGCGTACATTACATCACCGTCCGAGCCTTTCGTCGCCGCACGAGTGGCCCGGCCATCTACACCGATTTCCGCACGGCCGTGTTCATCAACCGCAGCAAGGCCGCTTCCCCCGTCGAGTCGTTCGCGCCGATCGTTTCGGGGGTCAACGAGAATCGCCGAGTCGTGGTCCGCAATGCCGACCTCACGGCCAACAACGTCCACGTGTTCCTCAACCTGCCGCCCGCGCTCAGCGACGCCCAGGTGATCGCGCAGGTCGGCGGGGCCAGCCAAAGTAATCAGGTCGACCGCGACCAGTGGTGGAAGGATTTCAACGCCGTCGGCAGCGGCAACCACGTCATCACCGTGGTCACGTACGAACGCGACGGCAGTACAACCGTCCAGCGTTTTCCAAATTTCGCCGTCAGCAGTTCCATCGGCGCGGGCACGGGCGATCTCAACTTCGACGGCACCTTTACTTCGGCCGACGTGAACTCGTTTGCCGCGATCCTGAACTCGAACGGCACGCAGTTCAACCCCGCGGCCGACTTCAACGGCGACGGCATCGTCAACACCACCGACCTGCTCCAGTTCGGACAAAAGCTGACGACATTGAACGCAACGGCCGCCCTGACCCAGTACCGCACCGTACTGCTCGGGCCGCCGGCAAGTCTGACGATCAGCGAGGGGTCTTTCCTGATCCTGTCAGCCGTCCGCCCCACGGCCAACAATCCCGCGCTCACGCTCTCGTGGGACGTGAACAACGACGGCACCTTCGGCGACGCCGTCGGTACACCCACTTCGCTGCTCTGGACGCAACTTGTCGGCCTCGGCATCAACGTGGCCGGCTCGTACACGGTGGCCCTGCGCTCGACGGAAGGGACGACGACGTTTACCCAGACTGTCCCGCTCACGATCAACTCGGTGGCCCCGACCGCGACGTTCATCAACAACGGGACCGTCGGCCCGAACAGCGTGAACTCCGTCGTGAGTTTCACGAACGTGTCGCACCCGTCGCCGCCGGTGGCAGGGGGCGGATACACGTACAGCTACGACTTCAACAACGACGGCACGTTCGAGATTGTCAACAGCACGAACGCTTCGGCCTCGGTACCGAGCGCGTTCCTGCAGACACCGTCGCAGGTGGTCGCGGGCCGGGTCACGTCGGTCGCCAACGGCCTGTCACGGGATTACACCACGACCGTGGCCGTGATCGTGCCGCCGACTGTGAGCGGGATCGTGGTCAACGACGGCTCGGCCCAGCGGTCACGGGTCTCGCAGTTTACGGTGAACTTCGACAGCAATGTCGTACTGCCGAACCCGCCCGAGCAGGCGTTTCTGCTCACCGGCCCCGGAAGCAGCACGATCACGCTGACCTGCACGCCGGTGACGGCTTCGCAATACCTGCTGACCTTCTCGGGCGCGGGCACGACGGCCGGGTCGCTGAATGACGGACGATACACGCTGACCGTGCTCGCGGCGCAGGTCGTCAACGCGGGCGGGGCCCAACTCGACGGCGACTTGAGCGGCGACCCGGGTGGAAACTACGGCTTCAACGTTCACCGGCTGTTCGGTGATGCCGACGGTGACGCGACCGTTACTTCGGCCGACTTCCTCGCCTTCCGGCTGGCGTTCCTGTCGGCGAGCCCCGTCTTCGATCTCGACGGCGACGGCCAGGTGGGGGCGAACGACCTGCTCGCATTCCGCCTGCGATTCCTGCAATCGGTCTGAGGATTACACCGACACGCCGGCCGGCCGGGCCCGCTCCACGCACGCCCCGGCTGTCGGGAAGATCTTGCGGGGCGAGCAGCGGTTGGCCGGGTTGAACGCCTGGCGGAGCCGGAGCATCTGGGCCAGGTCGGCCTCCGAAAACAGCTTGGGCAGAAAGTCGATCTTCTCGATGCCGATGCCGTGCTCGCCCGTCACCGATCCGCCGCAGGCGATGCACTCGTCGAGGATGTCGGTGCTGGCGGCCAGCACCCGCCTCACTTGATCCGGGTCGCGTTCGTCGAACAACAGCACCGGGTGGATGTTTCCGTCGCCGGCATGGAACACGTTGCCGATTACGACCTGATACTGCTCGGCAATCTCCCGTGTCCGCTTCAACATGTGCGGTAGCTTCGTCCGCGGGACGACGCCGTCTTGCGTGCAGAGGCTCGGGGCGATCCGGCCCAGTGCGCCGAACGCCTGCTTTCGGCACTTCCAGAGTAGCTTGCGTTCGTCCTCGGTGGCCGCCTGCCGGACTTCGCGGGCCCCATGGCTCCGGGCGAACTGCTCGCATTGCCGGGCTTCTTCGTTGAGGCCGGCTTCCAGACCGTCGACTTCGATGATCAGCACCGCGCCCGCATCGACCGGGAAGCCGAACCGGAAGGCCGACTCGACCGCACGAAGAATGGTGTTGTCGATCATTTCCAGAGCGGCCGGGACGATCCCGCCGGCGATTACCGCGCTGATGCAAGCCGTGGCATCGTCGACCGAGTCGAACACGGCCAGCAGCGTGCGCACGCCGGGGGGATTGCGCGTGAGCCGGACCCAGATCTTCGTGACGATCCCGAGCGTGCCCTCGGAGCCGACCACCGCGCCGAGCAAGTCGGCGCAGGCCGGGTCGGGCACCGGGCCGCCGAGTTGCACGATGTCGCCGGCCGGGGTCACCATCTCGACGCCGAGCACGTGGTTGACCGTGACGCCGTACTTCAGCGTGTGCGGTCCCCCGGCATTCGTGGCGGTATTGCCGCCGATGGTGCTCGCGCCCTGGCTCGACGGGTCCGGGGCGTAATGATCGCCCTGCCCGCGGAGCAGGTTCGACAGGTGCAGGTTGACGACGCCCGCACCGACGACGGCGTAGCGGTCGCGCAGGTTGACCTCGTGAACGGTCTTGAGCCGGGACAGGGCGATGATCACGCCGCCGCCCACCGGCAGGCAGCCGCCGGCCAGGCTGGTCCCGGCACCCCGCGGCACGAACGGCAGGTCCAGCTCGTTGCAAAGGCGGACGATTTTTGCCACATCCTCGGTCGAGGCGGGGAAGACGACGAGGTCGGGCGCTTTCTTCTCGAGCGTAAACGCGTCGCACTCGTACACGACGAGCTCGCTCGGGGCGGTCAGCACGGCATCGGCCGGGAGGATCGCCCGGAACCGCTCGGCAATCTCCGTCATGCCGCCTCCGGAAACCGCTCGCGCAGGAACTTGAGGTGATGGGCGACGTGCCCGGCCGTGATGTAGGCGAGGGCCCGCACCGTGAACGGGCAGTCGCTGGCGACGCCCCGGCAATCCCAGTCGTCATCGGTCAGCGAGTTGAAGAACGTCAGCGTGCCCGCGCGGATCGACCGGAACTCCTCGACGTGGCTCGCCCACGACCGCTCGTCGGGCCGGGCGGCGGCCACCGCGATGTTCTGATCGAAGCCGGGCAGCGGCGTGTCGAAGCCCCGCGTGAACCAGAAGGCGCGGAACACGAACAGCCGTTCGGCGTCGTTGATGTGGTTGAGCACCTGCCGACTGGTCCAGCGGTCCGGCGTCGGGCGGTGCAGCGACGTCTCCTCGGTGATCCGCGCGAACACGGCCAGCGCGTCGGACAGTTGCGCGGCGAGGATCGGCCGGACATCGCCCGCCCCGACCTGATCGATGTAGTTGAAGTAATACTCGGCCGACTCCGACCGGTCGGGCTTGGAAAGCAGGGGCATAGTTACCTCGCCGATGGCAGGGTGGACGAGCGTATTGTGGAACTCTGCGCCGCCACCTGCAAGCCGTCTCGATCATTACGGAAGCCGGTCCTGCTCGTCCGGTTCTACATCGGCGACCTGTCGCATCGCCGCATCGAACTTCTCGCGAGACCCGCGATTGGCTCGGGCCGCCAACCAATCGAGCGCGGTCATCGCAAACAGAAACTCGCTGCACCACTCGCCTTTGTACCACGCACTGTCGACGAAATGCCCCTCCTGCCGGAACCCGGCCCGACGAAACAGGTCCGCGGCCCGCGAATTCCGCACGTCGGTCAGGGCGATGGCCCGGTGCTTGTTCAGCCGACCGAACACGTAGCCCAGCACGCAGTTCAACGCCTCGGCCGCCAGGCCCCGACCCTGATGGTCCGGCGACAGCGTGATGCCGAGTTCCACCTGCCGGGGATCGTCGGCTCGGAAATGAATGCCGCAATCGCCGATCACGGTGTCGCCGTCGACCGCGATCAGGGCAAGCTGGATCCAGGTGCCGGGCGTGTCCGGCACGACGGTCGCCTGGGATGCGATGAGCTTGGCCGCGTCGGCCGCGGTGTAGGTGTCCCACGACTGGTACCGCGTGACCTCCGGTCGGGAGCGGTAAGTGGCGATGGCTTCCGCGTCGTCGGCCCTCAACCGCCGGAGCAGTAACCGCGCCGAACGCAACTCGATCTCTTCCGGCACTGAGACACTCTCCCGAAGCAGTTACTTCCCCGAATCGCTTTCCGCCGCGATTTGTGAGGCTTGCCATGATACACTACGGGAGCCGACACCCGGCACAATTCAGTAACAACCCCGGCAGGCGGTGGGCCATGAGTTCTGATTCCGACACCCCGCAACCGGGCTACGACACGTGCAACATCCACCTGCGTATGCTCGGCGAGGACCGGACTTTCACGGTCCCGGTGCCGCTCGGGAAACGGACGCTGCTCGACCTGCTCCCGGCCGCCCGCGAACTGACCGGCCAAGCGATGGCCGTCGCGGTGGATCAGGAAGCCCGCCAGGGCCGGCCGATCAGTTGCGCGTCCGGCTGCAGCGCGTGCTGCCGGCATCTGGTGGCCGTGTCGCCGGCCGAGGCCCAGGACCTCGCGGACTTCGTTGCCGAACTTCCCGCGGAGCGTCAGGCGGCCGTCCGCGAGCGGTTTGCCGAGGCCAAGAGGAAGTTTGAATCGATCGGCCTGCTCGTCGCTGGCGAGACGCACGGCGAACGGGGAATGCACTCGTCACAAGGGGCAAACCACTCCGAGCGGGTCCGTACGCTGTCGTACCGGTACTTCCAGGAGCAGATCGCCTGCCCGTTTCTGGAAAACGACACCTGCATCGCCTATGAACGCCGGCCGATGGTGTGTCGGGAACATTGCGTCACATCGCCGGCCGAGAATTGCGCCCACCTCGACGGTTCGGGCGTACGGCCCGTCACGCCGCCGATCGACATGGCCCCGGTGCTCGCCCGGGCCGGCAAGCGATTATTGGGAATGAAAGCCCAGACCGTGCCGCTCATTCTCGCGCTCGAATGGAGCGAGCGCAACTGCGGCCCCCTGCGTCAGGAACACGACGGCGTCGAACTCCTGCAAACCATCGTCGAAGAGTGCGACCGCAATTATGATCAGGACTTCGAATCGCGCAGCGACTACGTGAAATGACCGACTCGGTTTCTCCGGGCCTCCCACATCCACTGCAAGGCGGGACCGACAATGAGAACGAGGGCTGCTCCCTGATAGAACGTCAGGCCCAGCCAGCCGCGCGGCTCCGGGCGGATGTACTCACTGGCGAACCGATAAAGCCCGTAAGCGATCAGGTAAAGTTGCAGCCGATGGCTCTCGCACCGGTGTGTCAGCGTCAGGGCCATCAGGGCGACGACCATGCCGAGGTGGAACAGACTCTCGTAGATCTGCGTCGGGTGGCGGGGAATTCCGTCGCCGAAATCGCGGGCCCACGGCAGGTCGCTGGGCGTGCCGAAGCAGCAGCCGTTGCAGTAGCAACCCCATCGGCCAACGGCCAAGCCCAGCGCGAGCGGGATCGCCCACGAGTCGCCGGTCTTAATCCGGATGCCGAGCGTGAGCTTCATCAATTCGACGGCGACGTACCCGCCGATGAGGCCTGTGGTGAGCGTCTTGCCGTCACCCAGCCAGGCGTCGGACGGAACAAAGGGAGCTTTCGCGCCGAACACGCCGCCGACGAACGCGGCCCATGCGAGAAGAAGTTTGTGTCGCGCAGGCAGGCGGGCGACTGAAGGTGGCGCGGGCAGCAGCCGGCGCGCGAGAATGAACACGGCTGCCGCGAGGGCCATGCACAGCGCGTAGCCCACTCGGCGGGAATCGACCGGCATCACCGGATTGTATCGCGAGCCGTCGCGATCAGAAGAGGCTCAACTGCGTCGGCAGTGGAGCGGCAAACGGGTCCACCACATGCACGCCCAATCGGCCGGCGAGCAGGTCGTGCATCCGTTGGGCGTTGGTGATCGCGTGCGGACCCCGGCAGTTGTTGAAGATCAGGTACGCGTCGTTGACGGCCGGCGCTTCGTGGGCGATCTGCTCCGCCCAGGCGGCCAGCGTCTCCTCCGGGTAGTCGTACTCCAGTCGCTCGCGGTCGGCGGTGTGCCAGGCGTTGGCGCTGCGGGTGTGGAACCGGACGTACAACGTGTGCCCAGAGCGTACGAGCCCGCGCGGAAACAACGCGGGCAGGTCCGGCACGTCGACGGCGATCTGGAAAGCACCGTGGCACTCGAGCCACTCGGGGACGTCGGGCCGGGCCCACGTCCAGTGGCGGAATTCGACGCCGACGGGGTAGGGGGCCAATTCCCCGGTGACGTGTTCGAGCCACCGGCGGTGGGCCCGGTCGTGGTGAAACGACTGCGGGAACTGAAGCACGAGTGAACTCAGCTTGTCGCCCAGGCCGGCGACGGCGTCGCGGAAGGCGTGCAGTTCGCGGTCGGATTGCTCGTGGCTGATCGACTGGGGGACTTTGACAGTGAAGCGGAAACCGTCGGGGGTCTGGCCGGCCTGCCGGGCGAAGCGGTCGAAGGTAGGGCTGCCGTAAAAGGAGAAGTTGAGCTCGACGACGGGGAACCGCCGGGCATAGTGGGCCAGCATCTTCCCAGGCGGCAGACCGGGCGGGTAGAACGCGCCGTGCCACTCGTTGTAGCCGTATCCGCCGGTACCGATCCAGACGTGCATCGTGGGATCTCTCCGCGAGGCTATACAACCGTATGGCCCGGAGAATCGATAAGTCAACTTTGATTCATGGAACTTTTACGACGCGTTCACACGGCCTAAACCCCCGGCTCGCTACGACCGCTACGACCGCACCAGCCTATAATTGCGGGGTCGGTCACCGAGCCGTTGCCTCTTCCGGTGCATAGGACTTTGTGACGGACGATTTTCCCTGTGATTGGAAACAACTCCATGACCCTCCCCGAGCCGCTCGACGTCCTGGCCGTGGCCCCGCACCCCGACGACCTCGAAATCACCTGCGGAGGGACGTTGGCCAAGCTGGTTCGGCAGGGCAAACGGGTCGGCATCGTGGATCTGACCACCGGCGAGCCGACGCCGCGGGGCTCGCTGGAGATCCGGGCCCGCGAGGCGGAGGCGGCCCGGGTCGAGCTTGGCGTGCCCGTGCGGGTGAATCTGCAACTGCCCAACCGGGAGTTGTTCGACAACGCCGCCAACCGGGCCGCGCTGGCGACGGTCTTCCGCACCTGGCGGCCGCGGGTGGTGCTGGGGACGTTCGGCCGGACGCCGGCCGCCTCGCCGGACCATTATCAGGGGCAGTTGCTCATCGAGAGCTCGCGGTTCTGGAGCCAGCTCACGAAGTGGGACGAGCGGTTCGGCGGGACATCGCCCTGGCGGGTGCCGCACCTCGTCTACGCGCTGTTCCCGTTCGATGCCGAGCAGCGGGTATTCCACAGCCAGTTCGTCGTCGACATCACCGACACGTTTGAGACCAAGATGCGGTCGATCGCGTGCTACGAGTCACAGTTCGACGCGGCACGATTCGACAAACTCCGGCACTTCGCCGGCGCATTCAACGCCACGCAGGGGGCGCGCTGCGGGTTCACCTACGGCGAACTGTTCGCATTGCCGACACCGGTGGGCACGGGCGACTTCTTCGCAGTGGCGACGGGCGCGCAAGGCTCGGCCGTCCCGGTCCAGTTACCGGGCAAGGATCATTTGCCGATGGGGTGATTACTTATTCGCCCAGATGCGGAGGCCGAAGCCTTCGAGGTCGATGTCTTCGCCCTTCTCGGATTCGCCGACGCCGCCGCGATCGAGGCTGACGCGGAGGATGCCCCAGAGGCAGAACTCTTCGCCGTTGTGGTCGTAGCCGTCGGCATTGGTGTCGCCGTCGATGAGCCATCGCCACGTCCTGCGGTCGGTGCCCATCTCGGCTTCTTCCTGCCAGCCCTTGATGACCCGCTGGATGGCCGTGAGCGCGAGGCGGACAGTCTTCGGGTCTTCGACATGGGCGGCGACTTCCTCGCCGGATTGCTCCCGGCGCACGCCGGGCAGGCCGGCGACGGCGTCGAAAAGCTTGTGCTCGAGCAGCGCGGCCCGCCAGGGGTTCCACAGGTAAAACGTCACCCGGGGCGTCTCGAACGCAATGCCGAAGAAATCGACGCGCATTGGGCCGGCCCTCTACTTGATTGCTTCATCTTAATGTAACTGCCGGGCTTGTAACCGCAATGACGCGGGAATCCGGCGACGATTCGGGCCGTGCGATCGTACCGGGGCGGGGGGTCGTGCCGGTTATCGCCGGCAGGGCGCGAGTCCGATGTTGATGGGGTGACTGTGTGTAAATGATGAAGAGATAGGAAGTTGCGTCGCTCGGCCGGCGGGGCGGTCGCGCCCTACAATAGTAGCAAGGATGTCCTGATTTTTGGCGTCGTATCTTCGGAGTTTCCTTACATGCAGGTCGATTCGGCCCGCGCCAGTCTGAACGGTCACGCCTCGGCCGATCCCGATTTTCTCGAGACCCAGGAGTGGCTCGATTCACTCGACTCCGTCGTCGAGACGACCGGGACGGATCGCGCCCGCTTCCTGCTCACCCAACTTCAGATCGCCGCCCAGCGCCACGGCGCGGCCGTGCCGACCGGGTTCAACACGCCTTTCCGCAACACCATCCCGCCCCACGATCAGCCCGCCTTCCCGGGCAATCGCGAGATCGAACGGCGGGTGAAAAGCATCAACCGCTGGAATGCCATGTGCATGGTCGCCCGCGGTAAAAACGGCGGCCACATCAGCACCTATGCCAGTGCGGCCACGCTGCTCGAAGTCGGCTTCAACCACTTCTTCCGCGGCCCGGACGCGCCCGGCGGCGGCGATCAGGTGTTCTTCCAGGGCCACACGTCCCCCGGCATCTACGCCCGCGCCTTCCTCGAAGGCCGCCTCTCACACGAGAACCTGCTGCACTTCCGCAAGGAAGTCTCCGGCCCCGGCCTAAGCAGCTACCCGCACCCGTGGCTCATGCCGACCTTCTGGCAGTTCCCCACGGTGTCGATGGGCCTCGGGCCGCTCCAGGCGATTTATCAGGCCCGGTTCAACAGGTACATCCACCATCGCGGCCTGAAGGACACCAGCCAGCAGCACGTCTACGCCTTCATCGGCGACGGCGAAACCGATGAGCCCGAGTCGCTCGGCTCGTTGACCTTGGCCGCCCGCGAGAAACTCGACAACCTCACGTTCATCATCAACTGCAACCTGCAGCGCCTCGACGGCCCCGTCCGTGGCAACGGCAAGATCATCCAGGAACTCGAAGCCGCCTTCCGCGGCGCGGGCTGGAACGTGATCAAGGTCATCTGGGGTAGCAACTGGGACGCTCTCTTCGAGGCCGACACCAAGGGCCTGCTGCTCCGCCGGTTCGACGCACTCGTCGACGGCGAAGCGCAGAAGTACGTCGTCGAGGGCGGGGCGTACATCCGCAAGCACTTCTTCGGGCAGGACCC
>JAIBBI010000227.1 GCA_019694755.1 Gemmataceae bacterium | reverse complement strand
GCTCCGCCGGCCGCTCGATTTCGAGCGCCCCGCCGACGCCGCTCCTGATAGCCCGATCGCCGACGTGGTCACACCCGTCGACCCGACGCTCGGCTTCGCCGGGCCCAGCGGTGTGCAGCCGCGCGTCTTCCGCAACCGCGACTTCCTGCCGATGGACGACCGCTGGCGGATCGGCTTCCCCGAGTGGGACCGGTACGGCAACGGCAAGAGACTGCTGGTCGATGAGCCGTACATGCTCGGTCGGTGGTGGGACCCGTACAACCAGAACGTGCTCAAGGGCGACTACCCGATCATCGGGCAGCACACGTTCCTCGCGATAACCGCCAGCACCGAACTGATCTACGAGCCTCGCACCGTCCCCGTTCCGACGACGCCGTTCGAGAGTACCCTCCGCCCGAACCAGGAGGAGTTTTTCGGCCGGCCCAACCAGAACCTTTACAACCAGTACTTCCGCCTTTCGTTCGACCTGTTCCACGGCGACGCGGGCTTCAAGCCGGCCGACTGGCGGGTCAAGCTGACTCCGGTCTTCAACATCAACTACCTGAACGTGCAGGAACTCGCGCTCGTGAATCCGGACGTGCGCGACGGGCTCGACCGGGCGCGGACGTTTACCGCCCTCGAGGAGTACTTCGCCGAGGTCAAACTCGCGGACCTCGGGCCGGAATACGACTTCCTCAGCATGCGGGTCGGCTCCCAACCGTTCGTCAGCGACTTCCGCGGCTTCGTGTTCGCCGACACCAACCGCGGCGTACGCCTGTTCGGCTCCGCGAACGGCAACCGCGACCAGTTCAACCTCGTGTACTTCCGCCAGGCCGAGAAAGACACCAACAGCCTCCTCAACACCTTCGACGACCGCCGGCAGAACCTCGTGATCGGCAACTGGTTCCGCCAGGACTTCATCTGGCCCGGCTACACCTCGCAACTGAGCGTCCATTACAACAACGACTTGCCGAGCTTCAAGTTTGACAAGAACAACTTCCTCGTCCGCCCGGACCCGACCGGCGTGTTCCAGCCGCACCAGGTCGATGCCGTGTACCTCGGCTGGTCCGGCGACGGGCACATCGAGCGGTACAACATCTCGCACGCGTTTTACTGGGTGGTCGGCCGCGACAGCCTGAACCCGATCGCCAACTGCGCCCAGGACATCAACGCCCAGATGGCCGCCGTCGAACTGTCGTACGACCGCGACTGGGCCCGGTTCCGCGCGTCGTTCTTCTGGGCCTCGGGCGACGGCGACATCCAGAACCACCACGCCACCGGCTTCGACACGATCCTCGATAACCCGAACTTCGCCGGCGGCGACTTCTCGTACTGGCAGCGGCAGGCGATCGGTCTGTTCGGAGTCAACCTCGTCCAGCGGCAGAGCCTCGTGCCCGACCTGCGCTCCAGCAAGTTCCAGGGCCAATCAAACTTCGTGAACCCGGGGCTCACGCTGGGCAACGTCGGCGTCGACTTCGACCTGACCCCGAAGCTGAAACTCGTCAACAACGCCAGTTTCCTCTGGTTCGACAAGACCAACTCGCTGGAGCGGTTCACGTTCGACGGCCGGATCGACCGCGAAATCGGGGCGGATTTGAGCACGGGGGTGGAATATCGCCCCCTCCTGAGCAATAACATTCTCTTCACCGCGGGTGTGGCGACGCTGCTGCCGGGCCGGGGCTTCAAACAGCTTTACGGCCACCTCGACAAAGACGTGGACCCGCTGTGGGCCGGCTTCGTCGAAATGATTCTGACTTACTGAGAGAGCTCCGGATGCGAATACGCGTGCTGCCCTCGGCCCTCGGTGGTGGAGTCGGCCAGCCGCTTTCGTCGTTCGTCGTCGACGACTGCCTCGCGCTCGACGCCGGCGCGCTCGGCCTTTACGGCCGGATCGACGAGCAGGCCCGCATCACCGACATCATCCTGACCCATTCGCACATCGACCACGTGGCCGGCCTGCCGGTGCTGGTGGACAACGTCTACGACCCGAAGCCGGGCTGCGTCCGCGTGTACGGCACCGAGGCGACGCTGACGAGCCTGCAGGAAGACATCTTCAACGGCCGGCTCTACCCCGACATGATCGCCATGTCGAAGCGCCTGCCGCCGTTTCTGGAATTGCGCGAACTTCCGGTCCGCAAACCGGTGAAGATCGCGGGTTACACCGTGACGGCCATCCCGGTCAACCACGTGGTGCCGACGGTCGCGCTGATCGTCGACGACGGGTCGGTCGCGGTCGCGCTGGTCACCGACACGGCCCCGACCGACGAGATCTGGGAGGTGGTGGGCCGGCACCCGCGCATCCGCGGCATCTTCCTCGAGTGCTCGTTCCCGCGGGAGCACCTCGGCGTGGCCAAGGCGGCCATGCACCTCAACAGCGACCTGTTCGCCGCCGAACTGACCAAGCTGCCGCCGCGGGTGCCGGTTTACGTGATCCACATCAAGCCGCGCTTCGCGGACCAGATCATCCACGAACTCATTGAACTCCGCGACAAACGCATCAACGTCGCGGTGCCGGGGATGACGTACACGTTTCGAAAGAAAGCAGAAAAAGCGAAGAAGTAGATGATCTGCCGCCGAGGACGCCGAGAGACCGAGAAACACAGAAAACCGGTTCGCTTCAAAATGGAAGACTCTGACCCCGACTACGTACTCTTCCGCGAAGGTCGCGCGGCATTTGATAGCGGCGACTACGAGCTCGCACTCACGCTTTTTCGACGCTCGCTGGAATCCACGGTTCACTTCAAGACACTTGAATTGATTGGCGAGGCGCTGTGTCAACTGGGTCGCTTTCGAGAGGCAATTGTCCCTCTAGCTGCTGCTGCGGGTCTCAATCGTGGATCACGAGCGCCCTGCTTGCTGGCTGAGGCGTTTGCAGCGATTGAAGATTGGCGAAGTGCAAAAGACGCTGCCGAAGAATCACTGCGACGGACACCAAGCTACAATCGTGCCAAGGACGTTCTGGCAGTCGCTGAAAAGCAGCTGACCATCGGCTGACGCTGAACGGAGCAAGAAACGCGCGATCTGACGGCGCTTCGCGTAGCATGACCGCTGCTGAGGATTGCTCCGTCAGCTTGGCCTTATCCTTTGGCGGCGGGGGAATGTAGGCTTTCTCGGATTTGTAGCTCACCCGGACCCCGCCGCTGCTGAGCGGGGTCGATCGGCCGCTTTGGTTCCTGCGACATGTCTGATCTCAATGCGATCTATGAATCGATGTTTTGCCCCGTCTGCGGCTTCCAGCTTGACTTCAAGCCGTGGAATGGAGCCAGCGCGTCGTTCGAAATCTGCCCGTCATGCGGAATTCAATATGGGTATGATGACGCTGGTCCCGAGGATCGCCGAACATACTACAGGCAATGGCGAGCCAACTGGAAGGCTGGCGGCAGCCTATGGTGGAGCAAGCGTCCACGTCCAAACAACATTGACGCTAATCGTCGGGTTGAAGGTTTAGAATCGCCGGAGTGAGGGCGCGGTCGAACCAGGCGTTGCACTTGAAGGGGCCGCCATTACGGTTTCTCGCGACACTAGGTTTCAACAGCGGCCCCGGCAGGTGAGGGTGTCGATCGGCAGAGAGGCATTCGATGCGTTACGCGGCTGGGCAGGTCTGGAAGTACCATCACCGCCCTGGTGAAGAGGGTTCGCGGTTGACTGTCCTGCGCATTGACACCGAACAGGGATACGGCGACATCGTCCACATCGCGGTCAGCGGGTTATTCATCCAAGCACCTCAAGCTCCTAGCGGCCACATCCGGGAGATGAGCCACCTGCCGTTCTCCACGGATGCCATCGACCAGTCCGTCACAGAGTTGATCGAGACGCTGGCAGAGCCGCCTGCAAGCGACGGGTACGCAGTCTGGCGTGAGGCGTTCGACAAGGGTGAGGCCGGCGTGTTCACGGTGTCGCTCGGTAAGTTGTTGGCGATCACCGAGCAGTCTATAAACCAGCAAGCCGAACCGTTCTCTCAGTCCGCCGACTCAAGAGACAATGACGCTCCGAAGACGGATTCCGGATCCGCCTGAAGCACGATCCGACACCCGCGATCCCGTTTGAGACGGATGGCTGTCGACCGGGGTGCTGCGGACGGAACTGCCTCTTGCATTTACTCCGGCGTCGACACGCCGGGCTCGCTAATTCGGTTGGCCGGCTTGTACTGCCGCGGATCGATGGCCGGAATAACCTGGATTGCGTGCCCTCCGATCAACGCGGGCAAACCCGTCGCCCACGCCACCAAAGTGGCGGCACGCATGGGGTCGTTTAGCGGCGGAGGACTTTGCAGGGACGCAGGATTAGGGTAATCTGCGATTGATTCTTTCGCCCGACGGGAGACCACGCGTGTCGTCGCTTTTGACTTCTCTGGGGATTGACCGGCTCAGCACTGCCGAGAAGGTCCGGCTTATCTCGGAAATCTGGGATAGCTTGCCGGAGCAACCGCCACCGCTGCTGACCGACAAACATGGCCAGGAGTTGGACCGCCGGCTGGCCCTGATGGAAGCCGACCCAACGGCATTGAGTCCATGGGCTGACGTGGAGGCGCGGGTGCTGGGGAAGCTGCGACAATGAGCTTGCCCGCCGTACTATCCCCCGAGGCCGAGGCGGACCTGGAGGACGCGGCAGTTTGGCACGAACGGCAATCCGACGGGTTGGGCGCGGAACTGGTCAGCGAGGTGCGGAATACGCTGGTCCGGGTGGGCGACCTACCCGAAGCGTATCCCGAGGTGCGCCCGGGCGTGAGGCGAGCTCAGGTCAGGCGGTTTTCCTACG
>JAIBBI010000226.1 GCA_019694755.1 Gemmataceae bacterium | reverse complement strand
GTCGAGCCATGGGCGAGAAGGAACGAGCTTTTCGATCAGATTCCAAATACGGTCGTCGAGTTCCGGTATCAAGACGTGCCATCGCTTCGTCTTAGTCTCCCCTCTTCCGTAATAATCGTAGTCCACGTCACAATGAAACGGGTTGGATTCTAGTTCACCGCTACCCCAGAACACCTTTCGCCAGTCCCAGGTGTTCAAATCCAAGGCGTAACAATCCAAGTCGCGGTCAGGGCTGTTGGAATCGGCTGAATCCCAATCCAGACCAACGCGCATGTAAGCCCAAGGATGTGTCTTGCTGAGTTCGACTGCGGTTCGTTCCAGGCCGCCCGGTCCCAAGATGACGTCGCCGGTCCTCAGACTGAAAATGCACTGCTTAACCTCCGCAGGGAAAGAACCCAGCATGACAAAATTGTTCAAGAGGCAATAATCGTCATGATTCGTAACGGTTAGCGTCCCGTGAATGGGTGGCATCGGCAAGACGATGCTCCGCACCGGCTGCAACGGCATGTCGCGCCACAGCCACCACGAGAAAGTCGTGGTGAGCGCAGCGAAAGTGAGGACCGGGATCAGAACGGTGCGCCGCCGCATGAGGGCAGTGTAACAGACAGCCGTGTTTCTTTCAGCGTCGTGGCGGAGTACCCCGGCGGGTCAGGATTCTCTCCTTGGGCATCGCTGTTTTTCCCGGTTTTTCGTGTACGGCGGCCCGGGCCGGGCCTATCCTTTCGGTGACACGACATCGGGAATCCGGCCGTGACCCGTCGGCCGATTTCCGCCGAGACCCTGTCATACGGGCGTACTGACCCATGAAGCATCACCGCTGGCACCGCCGACTCGGTCTGGATCGGCTGGAGGAACGTCTCGCGCCGGCCGTCGGCGGCGGGTTCACGGCTGCGGGCATTCTCGGCGAGTACTTCGCCAATCCGGACCTTGC
Organism: Gemmataceae bacterium; assembly: GCA_019694755.1. Lineage (GTDB taxonomy): Bacteria > Planctomycetota > Planctomycetia > Gemmatales > Gemmataceae > JAIBBI01. The sequence continues at coordinate 3,814 of JAIBBI010000226.1, read as the reverse complement.
CGGTCAGCCGGCCTTCCGCCGCCGCGACGTCCGCATCGACTTCGACTGGGGCGACGCCCGGCCCGGCGGATCACTCGACCCGGTTTACGCCAGCGTCGCTGCCGACAACTATTCCGTCCGCTGGGTCGGTCAGGTCGTCCCGCGGTTCTCCGAGCCGTACACGTTTCACATCGCCTACGACGACGGCGTCCGCATGTTCCTGAAGGCCCCGGGCGATGCCGGGTGGACACTGCTTGTCGACGGCTGGGCCGACTCGGGCGCGAACGGCACGGCGGCCACAGTACCGCTCGTCGCCGGGCAGAAGTACGACCTCCGCCTCGAGTACCGCGAACTGACCGACCTGGCGGAGATTCAGCTCGGCTGGTCGAGCCCCAGCGTGCCCCGCGAAGTGATCGAGCCACTGGCCGAGAACTCGTACCACGTGGATGGCCGCGGCTACTTCATGTTCGCCGACGCGATCAAGACCGCCCGCCCGGCGTGGGAGGGCTTCAACGGCAACCCCGCGCCGGCCATGGACGCCCAGGGCTGGCCGCTAGGGGACGGCGAACTGGTCGTGTGGGAAGGCGCACCCGACACCTACTTCGCCGGCACTTACCGGGCGCGGTTCACCGGCCGGGCCGACATCTCCGCCTGGCCCGGTGGCACGACCGGGATCCGGTTCCGCGTGCCGGGCACCAACGCGCTCGTCGATCACCTTTATCCCGCGCAGATCTGGAATCCGGCCACCAACATCAGCGAGTTCGAGATCGTCGTCCCGTCGTGGGGCGCGAGCCCGTTCGTCCTGCACACGCTCAACACCCGCCGACTGCCCACCGACACGACGCCGACAGGCATCACGAAGCTCGAAATCATGCGGCCGCGGACCGTGGGCGGGGCCGACCCGTACGCCTTCGGCACGATTTTCACCGACGTGTTCAAAGAGGCGGCCAGCCCGTTTACGAGTTACCGCTGGCTCGATGTGAATGGCGACCTGACGGAAAGCGAGTGGAGCCAGCGGGTGCCACCGACGTTCGGCCGGGCCAACTGGCCGCCGGACGACGGGATCGTGCACAAGAACTGGGTCTACGAATACCAGATCCAGTTCGCGAACGAGACCGGCCGGGACCTGTACATCACCGTGCCGATGCGCGCGAGCAACGATTACTTCACCAAGCTGGCCCGGTTGCTCCGCTACGGCTCCGACGCGGCCGGCGTGCCGTACTCGTCGCCGCAGGCCAACCCGATCCACCCGCCGCTGAACCCGAACCTCAAGGCGTATGTCGAACTGGCCAACGAGGTGTGGAACTTCTCGGGCCCGTTCGGCCAGACCCGACAGGCGGACGACGACGCGGTGGCGGCGGGGCTTGCCGGAGCGCCCGAATGGTCGGTCGTCAATTACGACGGCGTGCTGACCACCAGCGACCCGGGCGGCAATAGCACGTTCGATTTCCGCCGACTGGTCCGCTGGTACGCCCTGCGCACCGTCCGCATGAGCGAGCAATTCCGCGGCGTGTACGGCTCGGCCATGGGCGACGACGCCCGCGTCCTCCTCTACTGGCAGTACAACAATAATAACGACACCGCGATCCACTCGCTCAAATTCCTCGACGATTACTTCAACAACTCCGGCGGCAACTTCGTCGCGAACCCGCGCCCGGTGAACTACTACATCTGGGGCGCGGGCGGCGCATCCTATTACGGCAGTTCCAACCCCCGCGGATTGCTCGCCACCAACCCTATCGACAATCCCAGCTTCGACATCACCGGCGGCCTCGCGCTCGGCACAGCGCACCCCCGCCCGACGACCGTTCCCGGCTGGTCGTTCACGGGCAATGCCGGGGTGTACGGCTATCAGCCCGGCGGCACTTACACCTCCGACGGGGTGCCACTTGCCCAGATTCCCGCTCCCGTGACCGGCGACTATGCCGCGTACGTCATGCGCGGCGGCACGATCTCGCGGTCGATCCACTTCGATCTGCCGGGCCGGTATGCGATCAACTTCACGGCCCGCCGGCGGACCGGTTGGCAGTACGATCTGCCGATCGATGTGATGCTCGACGGCCAGCGTGTCACGCCGCAATACCGCGCCTACCGCGGCGTCGGCGAGGCGGACCCGGCCCCGGGTTTCTCCAACATCGCTTACTCCTGGAACATCAACCTCGACGTGTTCTGGGTGGATCGGCTCACGTCTGCCACCGTGCAGATCGACGTGCCCGCCGGTGGCCGGACCGTCAGTTTCTCCGTGACCGGTCAGCCGGCCGGGCCCGGCGACTTCGACCAGAATCAGTCGTACATGCTGTTCGACAACTTCAGCGTCAGCAGCGTCGACCGCATTTTCGAGGGCGGCATACCGGATACCGGCGAGGCGCTCGGCCAGGTCGGCACCGGCGACTGGACCCGCGACCGCATGCAGATCGCTCAATACGCCCAGGCGTTCGGCCTGCACCCGGCATCGTACGAGTCGGGCTGGTCGCTCGGCGGCGACGACGGCGCGAGCCCGCTGCAGAACTGGGCCAAGTACCGCGATCCCCGCGCTAAGCTCGCCAACTTCGCCGCCATCGACACGCACGCCCAGGCCGGCTACGGCATGATCGTCTACGGCGTGTACGAGCAGTGGCGCGATTGGGAGATCACGAGCGCGGCCGCTGCCCCGCTGCGCCAGAGTTTCGTCGAGCGCAACGATCAACTCCCGGCCGAGCCGACCAACGGTCTGCTCGTCCCCGCCGCGCTGACGCCGACCTTGCAGACGCTCGGCTATGCTGGCAGCGGCACGGATTGGGGCTTCACCCGCTCGGCCGACGCCAACCTCTCGGCCGGCGAGTGGCTCACCTGGAACGTCCTCGCCCCGCGGTCCGGCAATTACACGATCGCCGCCCAGACCGTCGGCACCAATGCGACCGTGTCTCTCCGTGTCGACGAAGGAATGATCGCCAGCGGTGCGAGCGGTGGTACGACTGCCGGTGTGGTGTACCTGACCCGGGGCCTGCACACGATCAAGCTGCGCAGCGTTGCCGGTTCGTTCAGCGTGACTGCCGTGACGGTGACAATGGCGGGCGCACCGGTCGCGCCGACGCTGCTATCGGCCAACGAGTCGGACGGCGCTGTCGCGCTCACATGGTCGGCGGTGGCCGGGGCCAGCGTGTATCGGGTGCAGTACGGCACGGCCCACGGCGTCTATTCGCAGTCCATCAGTGCCGGGTCCAATCTCAGCGCGACGATCACCGGGCTGACCAACAACGTGCCCTATTACTTCGTGGTCACCGCGGAGAGCGTGGCCGGCATCAGTCTGCCGTCGAACGAGCGGGGCGTCACGCCGCTGGCCTCGGGGCAGCTCGGCAACCTCGCCATCTGGGAATTCTCCGGTCTCGCTTACAACGCCGCGACGGCCGGTGCGACCTCCAATTCCAGTCGACTCACCGCGAGCGTGCTGACCCGCGGGGCCGGGTTGGAGCCGGGCCCCGACTGGTCGGCCCAGGCATTCGGCAACGGCTTTATCAGCGTGCCCGCTGGCGGACCGAACAACAACTTGTGGGGGCAGACGCTCACCGAGGCCGTCGCCCGCCAGCAGTACATTCAGTTTTCGCTGACGCCGAACCCCGGCAAGGCGATGAGCATCGACGCTCTGGAGTACAACGCCGCGTTCCAGAATGTCACGCCCAGTCACGGCACCGGCATCGGCTACAGCCTCGACGGCGGCGCGACTTTCACCACGTTACCTGCGACCGGCGTGCCCAGCGACGGCGGCAGCACGTGGTCCGCATCACTGGCCGGGGTGGCCGCGCTGCAGGGACGGACATCGCCCGTGATCTTCCGCGTGTACCTGTTCGGCAACAAA
>JAIBBI010000225.1 GCA_019694755.1 Gemmataceae bacterium | reverse complement strand
AAACCGTGTTTGCGTCGACACCGGCACCCCGGCCTCACGGTCGGCCAGGCCCAGCCCCGCCGTGTGGGCGACCCGGCCGCCGTGGATGAGCCCGTACGCCAGGCCGACGAGTTTGTCGCGCTCGAGTGACGCCTTTGCCGCGGCATCGGCCGCCATGATCTGTTTTGGCGACAAAGCAGGGGCCGGCTCCCGACACGGAGCCGGTGTGATGGCGAGCAGGCATGTGATGATGGCAAGACAGTTCCGCACGGCAGGTCTCCGGCCGGGATGAGTGATCTCACGCAATTGAACAACCATGTGGGTCGACAGTCAATCAGGGCTTGCCCAGACGCGGAATAAGCACGACGCGGAATCCGCCGCGTGGCGTGTTGGCCGAGGCCAGATCACGCGAGGCCGAGCGGACTTCCCATGAGGGGCTGCGGATGTTCCCGCCGCGGAGGACGCAGCCGGCATCAGCCCGATTCGAGGAACACCACTCGGCAATATTGCCGTGCATGTCGAACAACCCGAAGGCGTTGGCGGCCTTGCGGGCCACCGGGCGGAGTTGCGAGTCGGCCGGATCGATATTGCCGGCATACCATGCCAACTGCTTCACCTCCGCGCGGTCGTCTCCGGTCGTCCAGTAACCCGCTGAGCCGGCCCGACAGGCAAACTCCCATTCCTCTTCGGTCGGCAGCCGGCAGGTGAACTTCCCCGCAAGCTGGTCGTTCAACCAGCGGCAATAGGCAGCGCAATCGTCGCGTCCGAGGTTGCAGACCGGGTGGTCGTCGGTGAGGCTCTGCTGTCCGGCCGATTGCCAGTTCGCGCCGGACACGATTTGCCAGTCGCCGTTTCCGGCCAGACGATAGCCGGTACCGCCGGGACGTTCGGCGAGAGTGAGATACGATTGTAACTGAACGAACCGGCGGTACTGTGCCACTGTGACCTCGGTTGCCGAGATGTAAAACGGCGAATCGACTATCGCGCGGATCTGCGGCTCCGCCTGTATTCTCACTCGAATGGCGTTTTCGGGAGAGCCAGGCATCCATGCTGCGAACGCGTCGGCCGGTGTGCCCGCGACGAATCGACCCGCGGGAATGAGGCGGGCCACCAACCCGGAAACGGGTTCGATACGAACGGGAAGGCCAGTCCTTCTGGAACAGTCCGCCTGAGCGGCCGCCCCGTCGAACGGTACTTCCAGCATCGTGACGTCTCGCTCGGGACCCGGCCAAGCCATCAAAGCAATCATCGCCAGTGCGACGGTGAGCAATCCCAAAACGATCAACCGCCGCCTGCGAGGACGGGCCATTGCGTCGATGGCCGCGATGACCTCAGCCATCGAGGCGGGCCGATCCGCGGGGACTCGTGCCGTCATCCTGCGATAGAGGTCATCGACCGCACGAGGTACTCCCGGAGCCGAGTCGGTCAGACTCGGCCGCTCGTCCTTCTGATGCGCGGCCATGCGATCATCGACGCTGCCGACTGCGAACATGGCCCGGCCCGTCAGCAGATAGAACAGCGTGCCACCGAGGCCGTACACGTCGGACCGGGCGTCGACCGAATCCGGGTTTGTCGCTTGCTCCGGGGCCATGAAGTCAGGCGTGCCGACGACGCGAGACTTTTCCGCGTCACCGTCGTGAATGAAACGGGCGAGCCCGACATCGAGCACGCGCACTGTCCCGGCGGCGGTACGAATCAGGTTGGAGGGTTTAACGTCGCGGTGGATCACGCCCTGGCCGTGAGCGAAGGCGAGACCGCTGGCCGCGTCGCGGATCGCCCGCATGGCTTCGGCGGGGGAGAGCGGCCCCTGCGTTTCGACGAGGCGATGCAGGTCCGTACCGTCCACGAATTCCGAGACGAGGTACGAGATGCCTCGGGCTTCGCCGGCGTCGTACGCGGTCACGATGTTCGGATGGACGAGTCGGCCTGCCGCTTCGATCTCCTGCAGAAACAGCGTATGCCGGCTGGCCCGGGTTCCGCGCCCGTCGCCCACCACCTTCAGGGCCACGGTCCGCTTGAGCCGGCGGTGGAGCGCACAATACACCGTGCCCATGCCGCCCCGGGCCAGCCGGTCGGTAATGACGTAGTCGTTAAGGACGAGGGCGTGCGGCTTGGGGCTCAACAGCGTCTCCGCCTGGTATCGGGTCAGAATCCCGGCCGCGACCAGCGATTCCGCCCACTCCCGCGACGTTGATTCGTGATCGGGCCTTACGTCGTCAGCGATGAGCCGATTGTTGTGGAGTCGGTCCGCAAACTCGGCCGCAGTGGGCTCGCGATACTCGGCCTCGATTTGCCCGAGATGCTCGCGCAACACGTCCCGCTCGGCATCGGTGGCATCATTTAGAAATGTGTCGATGTCGGGTCGCATCCCTGCCCGCAGCGCGGCCTCGAACGCGTCGCAACAGGCGTTGATCCGGAGGACAGAAGACAACGGCAGGTCGTCGAACCCTGTCTCGGAGTCGTCGGCCGGGGTCACGACTCGGCTCCGCCACGGTCCCAGACTTTCTCGATGACGCGGAGCTTGCGCTCGACCGTCCGGCGGGCACAATCGAGCCGGCCGGCGATGTCGTCCGTCGAGAGCCCTTCGAGCTTCCAGACGGCCACCTGTCGGAGAGACGCGTCGCCCGTGCCGTCGAGCCGGTGGAGCAGATGGTCGAGTTGCTCACCCAGTTCGGCGATCAATTCCGGCGTCGGCTCGCGGCCGGTGAGCAGATCAAGCTCTGCGGTCACGCGACCTGCCCCTCCGCCGCGCTTCAGCCGGGTTTCCCGACGGACCTGATCGACGCACTTGTGCGTGGTCAGGGCGATGAGTAGCGGCCAAAGGTTGTCGCGGTCACGCAGTTCAGGAAATCGGCCCTCGCGCGTCCCGACGCAGAAACTCTTGAACGCGCTGAGAGCGGCATCTTCGCCGTCCGCGGCGTTGAGCTTCCGGCCGGCGAGTGCGACCATGCGGGCGAAGTAGGCGGCCCACAGCCCATCGGCCGCGTTACCGTCGCCTTGACGCAAGTCGTTGATCCAGCGGGTGATACTTCCGGATTCGGGCATGGGATATTACCAATCGTCAGCGCAATCCTACACGAGTTCGCGAATCCCGGCGACATTTTTGTCGCAAGGCCGGGGCGGACGGCGAGCCTGTGGTGAGTCGGCACCGCTTGCGAAGCATCCCGCATCGCGGCGCGAAGCCGGAATGGAGCACAGATCATGGCCATGTTCAATCGGATGATGGGAAATGCAAAGCGTGGGGATCGCCGGCCGGGCCGTGCCGTGCTCGGCGTGCAGACGCTGGACCGCCGGGATCTGCCGTCGGCCTCGCCGTTGCCGGTCTTGCTCGTCATCGCCGATCAAAGGGACTTCTATTACCGGGAGTATGCCGACACCCGCACGGCGATCCTGAGTCAGGGCGTCGGCGTCGTGGTCGCGGCCACCACCACTCAACCCTCGACGCCGCATTGGAACACCGGCCAGCCGACAGGCACCGTGGGTACGATTATGCCCAATGTCGCATTGGCTCAGGTCAACGCGAGTGACTATTCGGCCATCGCCTTCGTCGGCGGGTGGGGTTCGTCGATGTATCAGTACGCCTACAACGATCCCGATCTCAATGGCGTGGTGGACAACTACTATTCCGACGCACTGTACAACGGCGACACCAACCTCGGCGACGGACAGATCTCCCAGCCGAAAGTGGTCGTCAACCGGCTCATCAATCAGTTCATGGCGGCCGAGAAACCGGTAGCCGCGATTTGCCACGGCGTGACCGTGCTGGCGTGGGCCCGCGTCGACGGCGTGAGCCCGCTGGCTGGTCGGCAGGTGGCCGTGCCCCATCTCGAGGGCTCGCCCAACCAGTTCTATGCCGGCGCGTGGCGGACCGGTGGCTACTTCACCGGCCAGCGCGATCAGGTGCAGGCCAACGGTGGGATCACGACAACCTCCAGCGGCGCGTACGGTCAGCCGGGCACGACTGCGGATGACGTGATCGTCGATGGCCGGATTATCACGGGCGAGAACCCGGCTTCGTCGCCGCTGTTCGGACTACGGATCGCACAGCGAGTGCTAGCCGACATGCCAACCACTCCGGTTTTCGCCGGCCCGGACCTGGTGGTGTCAGGCACCGACCGGCCGGACACGATTTTGGTCGGTTCCACCTCGACCGGCAGTCAGGTGTCGGTGTCCATCAACGGCGTTTCGTTCGGGCTGTTCTCGCTGACCTCGGCCGGGCGTGTCTTCATCGAGGCCGGCGCGGGAAATGATCGCGTCATCGCCGACACCCTGAATCGGGCAACCCGGATCAGCGGCGGGGCGGGCAACGACACGATCACCGGCGGATTGCTGAGCGACCTCATCCGCGGCAACGACGGTAGCGATCGCCTGTCTGGTGCGGCCGGCAACGACATCATCCTGGGCGGTGCGGGCGACGACCAGATCGAAGGCGGCGACGGGCGCGATCTGCTGATCGGCGGCGTGGGGGCGGACCGTGTACGCGGTGGCGCGGGCGAGGACATTCTCATCGGCGGCACGACAAGCTACGACAACGACGAAACCGCGCTGATCGCACTACACGGTATCTGGCTGTCGCCCGCATCGCTGTCCGACCGGGTCGCCATGCTCACCAGCCCGAAGGGGATCGGCTTCCGGCCGGGCGATACGGTCAAATTGAGCGATGAGGAAGACGCCCTGAATGGCGGACTCGGCTCGAAGGACATGGTGCTCAAGGGAAAGAAGATCCTCCAGAACTGAACACGGTTGCACGGTTACCGAATTGTTACGCGCCGCGGCGGAGACATGCGGTATGCTCACCCCCGTGCCCGACTTGCAG
>JAIBBI010000224.1 GCA_019694755.1 Gemmataceae bacterium | reverse complement strand
TGACGTCGATCGGGGCAACCGTGTTCACCGGCTCATTCGTGTCGATCGCCTTGGCCGCGTCGACATCATCGCCGGCATCGGCGAAGCCGTTGTTGCGGCCCACGGCCTGGCGCTGCTTCTCCAACATCCCCTTCACCTGGCGCGGCGAAGGCTCTTCCGTCTCGTAGTCGTCGAGGTAGCGGTCATACAGGAACGACCGCGCCGCGACGAGTTTCAATTTTCGCGTGCCGGGCAGATACTCGTAGCACCACACGTTGCTGCTGTCCACGTCCATCATGAACAGTCCAAAGCGGTTACGGTCGATCTGCCCGGTGAATGCGAAAATGCCGCGCGCGCCTGCCATCGGCGCGTCGCCGTGCGCCTGCGGCAACGCGAACGGATTGTTGCCGCGCGTCAGCAGGGCCGTGGCAATCACCGCCAGCAGCAGAGCAATGATCCATAACACGGTGGTTTGGCGCTGTCGGCTGTCCGGACGCGCAGGCGCGGCGATGGACAGAGCGGTACGCTCATCGTGGCGTCGAACGTTCATACCCGTGGCCTTTCGACGTAACCAATACGGTGTGCCTAATCCCTGCACGGGCCCCCATGTCCGGCGCCGTGCCCCCCACAGTGCGATTGCCGCACGATGGATTATACCTAACCGGCGGGGGGGCGAACAAGCAAGAATTGCGCGTCGGACATGGAAAACGGGGACGCAGCCCCCGGCCGAGCGATTGGCCCTAGAAACAGGGCGTCCGGCGTGTCGCTGAATGGCCGGTCGGTCGGCAGGGAATAAGCCGGACGTGGACGTGTTGTCCGGCCATTCGGACGATGCACTCGGTCGGTGATGCGAAGTTATACTCCCGCCATGCCCCGACGCCCGCATCGACGCCGAATCACGCCGGTTATTCGGCCGTTGCCGAAGCCGGTCCATCGGGACGCGGTCCGGCTGGCCCTGGCGGTCCACCCGGATTTGGTCGCGTTGGAGTCCGTCGATCCGAGCCAATCCGGCGGGCGATTCTCGATATTTGGATTCGACGGCATTCAGACCCTCCGCATTACCGCGAAGGCGGCGCAGCGGATCGATCCATTCAAGGCGCTGGAGCGCGAAATCGGAAGGTGGCCCCGCGTCGAACCGGTCGAGCCGTGGCCGATGACCGGCGGATGGATCGGGTATCTCGCCTACGAGGCCGGCCGTTGGACCGAGCCGACCGCGCATTGGCTCGGCCCGCGCAGCCCCTTGCCCGTGGCCCAGTGGACCCTGTACGACACAGTGATACTGCACGACGCCCAATCGGATGATTGGGCGGTGGCCGCGGTGGATTTGACCGACGACCCGCGACGGCCGACGACCGAGATTCGGGCCGAAGTCGCCCAGTTCACCTTTGAGATGCTCGCGGAATCTGCCGCGCCGCCGCCGCCCGTCCCGTCGACAGGCCGGTCCGTGACCTGGAACCTCGCCCGTGAAGAATACGAAAGTCGTGTTGCGCGGGTGGTCGAGTACATTCGCGCGGGCGACGCGTTTCAGGTGAACCTGTCGCGGCAGGGGCGGGTTGCGTCGAAGGTGAATCCACTGGGATTGTACCGCCGGCTTTGCCAGACCAATCCCGCTCCCTTTGCCGCGTACATCGGCATGGGACCGGGGTCGGCCGTGGTGTCGTCCTCGCCGGAGTTGTTCCTCGATTTGCGCGGGCGCGAGGTCGTGACCCGGCCGATCAAGGGCACCCGGCCACGCATCGGCGATGCGACAGCGGATCGGGCCGCGCGCGAGGAACTCGCCTCTAGCGACAAGGACCGCGCCGAATTGAACATGATTGTCGATTTGGAGCGCAACGACCTCGGCCGGGTCTGCGACTACGGCACCGTCCGGGTCGTATCCGACGGCGAGATCGAGGCCCATCCGACGGTGTTCCACCGCACCGCGACCATTCGCGGGCGGCTGCGCGACGACGTGGGCCCGATCGACCTGCTGCGGGCGACCTTTCCCGGCGGCTCCATCACCGGCGCGCCCAAGGTCCGGGCGATGCAGATCATCCACGAACTGGAGCCGGACGACCGCGGGGCCTATTGCGGGTCGATCGGCTACATCGGTCTGGATGGGGCGATGCAGTTGAACCTGGCGATTCGCACGATGCAGGTGCACAAAAATGAGGTGACGCTGGCGGCAGGCGGGGGGATCGTAGTGGATTCCGACCCGGCGATGGAATTCGAGGAGACCGAGGCGAAGGCCCGGGGTATGCTGGCCGCGCTGGGGATCGAGAACGACGGCCAAGATGGCCCGAAGCGGGGTTGATGTCTTGAGCGATTTTGTTTTTCTGAATGGTCGGTTGACGCCCGGCGAGGAAGCGGCGGTGTCGGTGTTTGACGCCGGCTTTTCGCACGGCGCGGGCCTGTTCGAGACGTTGCGGGCCTACCGGGGCCGGGTGATGGCACTTCCGGCCCACGTCGAGCGGTTGAACACTTCAGCGGCGGCGCTGGGCTTGCCGGTGGCGATCGACGCGGGCCAAATCGGCGAAATGGCCGACGAGTTGCTCGCCGCAAATGACCTCTCCGATGCGCGACTGCGTCTGACCGTCACGCCTGGCAATGTGCCCCGGCCCGGTGAAGCGCCGGGCGAGGACCCGTCGCCGACGGTCCTGTTGGCCGCCGAAGCCCTGCGGCCCTACGCGGCGGAGTTGTATCAACACGGTATGCGGGTCTGCATCTGCCCGCACCGCCAGAATCCGTCGGACCCGCTGACCGGGCACAAGACGCTGGCCTATTTGCCGCGCCTCCTGGCAATGAAGGATGCGGCGGCCAAACGGTGTCACGAATCGCTGTGGTTCACGACCGACCATCGCCTGGCCGAAGGCTCGGTGTCCAACGTGTTCATCGTGCGCGACGGCGCGGTGGTGACGCCGCCCACGAATACGCCCCTTCTATCGGGCATTGTTCGGCGGGCGGTGTTGGACCTGGCCAAAGAGCAGGGCATCCCCGCGATGGAGGAGGCCATCACCATCGAGACCCTGCTCGCCGCGTCGGAGGTCTTTCTGACCGGCAGCATCATGGAGGTGATGCCGGTGACGGCGATCGAGCGTCACACCGTCGGCTCGGGCGAGCCGGGCGCGATCACACGACAACTGGCGACCGCATACAAGACAAAGGTGGAAGACGAATGCGGCGCGACGTGAAGAAACATCAAAAAAATGTCCCCTTGAGACAGTCAAACCAGCCGACACCCGCGCGCCGGAAATCGACCGATCGGCTTGCCTCTTCGCGGTCCCCAATTGTCGGCGATCTGTGCCTGGCGATGAACGCGATCGCGCCATTGTCCGCCGCCGCCGACTGGGACAACGTGGGCCTGCTCGTCGGTGATCGGGCGTGGCTCGCGCGGCGGGTGCTGTTGACGATCGACCTGACCGCAGCGGTGCTGGATGAGGCGGCGGCGGGCCGTTTCGACACGGTGGTCAGTTACCACCCGGTCGTGTTCAAGGCGACCAAGCGCCTGGTGATCGACCGGCGTCAACAAGAAGGGATCGCCGCTGAGTGCCTCGCCCGACGCATCGCAGTCTATTCGCCACACACCGCGCTCGACGCCGCGCCGGGCGGGACGAACGACACGCTCGCGGGGCTGGCGGGGCTGACGACGTTGCAGCCGTTTTCATCAGCGGCGGCCGGGCCGGCGCAGTGCAAGGTCGTGGTCTTCGTGCCGGATTCCGCGCTGGACGCGGTGGCCGAGGCGGTCTTCGCGGCCGGTGCGGGGCGGATCGGGGCCTACGAAAAATGCAGTTACCGCCTGAACGGACAGGGCACGTTTTTCGGCACGGAATCGACCGATCCGGCGGTGGGGCACAAGGGCCGGTTGGAGCGGGTCGATGAGGTGCGTTTGGAAGTGATCTGCGCGGCGGATCCGGCGGCCGTCCGCGAAGTGACGGCGGCAATCCGATCGGCGCACCCCTACGAGGAGCCGGCTTTTGATATTTACCCGCTCGTCGCGATTCCGAGACTGTCGGCGGGGCAGGGCCGCATCGGGCGTTTCGAGAAAGCCACGACGCTCGGCACGCTCGCCGCGCGGCTGAAGAAGATGACCGGCGCAACGGCGGCGGCGATTGTCGGTGACCGCCGCGCGAGTCTGACCCGCGGACTGGTCTGCGTCGGCGCGGCGGGGGACCTGCCGTTCGCGATCCCCGGCGGCATCGGCGGGGGCGATGTCATCGTGACGGGCGAAATGCGGCATCACGACGCCCTGCGCGTCCAGCGCTGCGGGGCGACGGCGCTCGTGCTGGGCCACTGGACCAGCGAACGCCCGGTGCTGGGCCCGTTGAGCAAGGCGCTGGCCCAAACGCTGCCGGACGCGACCATTGCCCTGAGCCTGGCCGATGCTGATCCGTTGGTGGGAGAGTGATACGTCGGGGGCTTTTCAGGCTTGAATGCGTGAGAGACGCGGGAGCGAAATCGTCAGATGCAGATATTCGTCAGATGTATCTATTCGATCCGAGCCCCTAGCGCCGGCGCAGGGGCGCGCGTATGTGAACTGGGAATGAACGATTCACTTCCGAGGGAGCGTCCCGCGCCCCTGCGCTGGCGCTAGGGGCTCGGAATGTTGCTCGGATCGATGCGCCAGGCGACCGGCTCTCGAGGCATGCAAATCGCCGCGCGACCGACCGTCGCCCGGTCGCCAGACATTCAGCACGGGTCGCAAGGCAAAAACGGCCGATGTCAACCCTAGAGGAGGAATCGCCATGGCATGGACGCCGACCCACCGGACTGCCGTTTCCGCGTTCGTTCTGCTCGCCGTCGGAACCGGCTGTTACTACGACGACACCGGCGCGCTCAGCGTGCGCC
>JAIBBI010000223.1 GCA_019694755.1 Gemmataceae bacterium | reverse complement strand
CCCGCGGTGCCTCCATCAACCTGGAACTGGAACTCGACACTTCACTCGCCGGCGACCCCGACCGGCTCCGCGACCGCATCCGCCAACTGTTCGGCCTGGCCCGCACGTCGCTCACCGAGGAGTTGCGGCACGGCTCTGACGTCGTCGACTCGCCGGCCCTGCCACCCCCGTCCGGGCCGACCCCAGAGGCCGCGGACACGACCAACCCTTCCCGCGAGCCGCGGCGCAGCGACTCCGGACAGCGCCGGGCCACGCCGAGCCAGATCAAGGCCCTGCACGCCATCGCCCGGCAGCACGGCATCGACCTGACCGACTTCCTCCGCGACCGCTTCCAGGTCTTCCGTGCCGATGACCTCCTGCTCCGGCAGGCCAGTCGGGCCATCGATGACCTGCGGGCACTGCGCGCCGCCTGAACTACCCACCGGAGAACCGCATGCCTCGACTTGTCGTTCTCGATGAATTCCACGTCACGATCAAAATCCACGCCCGGCTGCCGGACGAACATGTCCGTGAGATCCGCCGCGTCCTGCGAAGCCGGGCATTCCGTCAACAACTGCGGCAGGCCCTGCTGACCCTGCAGGCCGCCGCTCCGACACTGTCCCCCGTCCGCTTCGTCGTCAGCCGATGAAGCAGAACACCGCTCCCGATCTGCCGACAACCATTACGGTTGCCGACGGGTCGGGAGCGGTGCTTGTGTTCTTTCGCCGATCGGGCAGGGTTAGTTTCACTTAGCGGTCAGAGCGTCAGGCCTTGCGACGCCGGCGCAGCCAGCGGGCCCCGGGGACGAGCACACCCATCGTGGCCAACACAATGGAAGACGGCTCGGGCACTGCCGCCGTGTACGACACGTCGTCGATATAGGTCTCGACGAGCCAGGTCGGCTGGTTGACGGAACTCACGGCGGCCGCGTACATCCCGAACGAATCGAATACCGGGGCCACGGCGGCTTGGGCCGCGGTCACGTCGATCACCACCGTCCCGCCGTCAGGGCCGCTCACCGTCGTCGTCAGTCGACCCGCACCGTAGATGCCGCCGACGGGGTCCCAGGTGTAGTTCCAGGTGCGATCCACAAACGCCATCGGCGAGTTCGTGATCCGCGTCTGGATGATCGCGGACGGCCCCAGGCGGACGATCGCGTCCATGTAGAGGCCGTACGGCGTCTCCAGTTGCGCGTTGAAGTAGATCCCGATGGACGCCGCGGTCGCCGGATTGAAGTGGCCGATGACCAGTCCCGGTCCCAGGTCGGCGCTGTTACCGTCCGAGATGTCGAGTCGACCGGACGCCGTGATCGGCGTGCTCAGTGGTAGCGGAGTGCCGAGGTTCCGATCCGCATAGTACCGGGTCGAGGTCGTCCGCGTGAACCGGCCCCCGGCCTCGCCAGCCGCGCCACCGGCGTTGGCCGTTGTCCGGTAGCCGAAGTCATTGTTGTTGGTGCCGGTGCCCAGCAGGCTCCAGGCCGGCGGGACCGTGAAGTCGGTGGACCGGATCACCTGGGCCGGGGCCGCGGCCGGCAGGAGGGCCCCGAGGACGATGGCTCCAAGGACGTAACGCATGACAGTCTCCGTGGGCTGGTTCCGAAACCGTCCTGGTGCGGAGCGAGCGGGGTGAGGGGTGGGCCGTCCGGGGCGCTGTACCGACCGGAATGTCACTCATAGTCGATACACCGATAGTCTACACGCCGGTACCGTCGCCGGCATGGCAAAAAAGACCGGTCTTCCCGACATCCGCGAACGCTTCGGCGACGCCGTCCGTACCCGGCGTGAAAAGCTCGGCCTCACCCAGGAAGACCTGGCCGAGAAGGCCGGCATCCACCGCACCTACCTCTCCGACGTCGAACGCGGTAGCCGCAACGTCAGCCTCGTCAACATCGAGCGGCTCGCCCGGGGCCTCGGCCTGCGGATCGGCGACTTATTCGCCGAGTGACAACCGGGTGCCCTCGCCTCTCAGCATTCCACACCACACGGATACGACCGACACTTCGCCGGCCGGGAGCCCCGGCTGAGCCGTCCGGCACCGTGACTGCGAGTATAACAATAGCGCTATTGTCTTTGCGAACGGCAGAATGCACCTCCGCCCAAGACACGATCACGTGCAATGGCTGAAGCCGGTTCGTCCGGGGAGGCAGTGATTCCTGAAACACGAGCGTCTCCGATAGCGTGATCAGACTGCATGTCCTCGGCAGACAAGGATTTTTTGCCGAATACAACTCACACTCAAACTCGCGGACTGGTGGAAAGGCTGGAGAGCCTGGTACCGACGGCGTTCCCGGTGCAAGGACAACTCCTCTGAACTTGCCGGGGACCATCAGAGACGCCAGGCTGTTAGCGCTTTTGCATGGGGTGTGCTGAAGATCGCCGGCCTTTCTGACCGGACGAAGCGCTTTTCGACTCCGCAAGGTGCGGCCGGACGACAATCGGCCTCGCCGCGGGATGAGGTTGCCGCATCCTCGACGTTCGGGCGTGGGCGCAAGTAGGATACCTCAATGTTCCTGGAACGGCACAATGGCACGGCGCAACACGACCTCGCGCACACCTCATCGAACCCTGTCGGAACTCTCCATCCTCGAGTTCTGGCAACTGGGGCAACTTGCCGATGTCGAATGGAGAAAGCAAAACAAAGACGCTGATCCGAATGCCGACCCGAGGATGGACGCAGGTCTCAAGGAATTCGCCAGTAATCACGGCCTGAAGCCCAGTGAACTCGCCCAGGCGATGAGAGCCGCCCGGCGGCTATCTCGGCAAGACCTGGACGAGCTGTCTGGCTTGATCAAGGCAAGTAACTCGAGATTCGGGACCAGTCACCTCACCATTCTCTTGTCTGTGACCCGTCGGTCTGCTCGCATATCACTTGCCCGCCGGGCGATAAAAAACGGATGGGGCTTTCGAGATCTCAATCGTGTCATTCGCTTGCAGCACGGAACTCGGAAACACGGTGGACGGAAATTCCGAGCGCCCGAGAACGAACGGGTCGCCGCGGAGCAGTTCATTGTGATGACCAAAACTTGGCTGAAATGGTGCAAAGAAAACCGAGAACAGTTGCCCAAAGCGTTGCATGCACCAGTCAGCGCCGCAGTAGCCTCGCTCACTTCGGCGCGGGAGGCGAGTGAGACGTGGGTTGGCCTCGTGACCACGGATGGCCGATAGTCGGGGAATACGTGAGTAGGCTATTCTCTCCAACGCCTTAATATTACTCCGTTAAATAATCTTGCCGGATTTTGACGAATCGGTCAGGATCGGCGGATGGATGCACGGAAGCTCGTTCGTCTGCGTCAGGATTTGATGAGGTGCTGACACTTTCACGGACAGAGTAACACGCTAAGATTGGCGTCGGGAAAGGAGTCCCGAGGATGGCCAGGAAGTTAGTACCGGCGCAGCGACCGCGTCGTCGATACACGGATGAGTTTCGACGCGATGCCGTGCAGATGATGCTGGATGGTCACAGCGCGGCCTCGGTGGCCGAGCGGCTGGGTGTCAGTTCGACCAATTTGCTTTACAACTGGAAGAGTCGCCTGTTGGCCGAAAGCGGTCCGGTGGCCGCGTCGCTGGAAGAGCGCGTTCGGCAATTGGAAGCCGAGCTGCTCCGCGTGGAGCGGGAGCGCGACATCCTAAAAAAAGCGTTGGCCATTTTCGGCCGGAACGAATGACCGCCGTGTATGCCGCCGTCGAGGCCGTCGTCGCGGCGACGGCGTGTGCGACGGCCACCGTCTGCGACGTGCTGGGAGTGTGCCGGTCGGCGTATTACGCCTGGCGTGAGCGTACGCCGACGACGCGGGAGGGCGAAGCGGAGGAACTCCGACTGACGATCGTGGCGATCTTCTGGCAGCATCGGCGTCGTTACGGCGCCCGACGCATTGCGGAGGAGTTGTCCGACCGCGGCATCGTGTGCAGTCCGCGGCGTGTGGGAAAAGTGCTGCAAAAGCAGGGCCTCCGTGCGATTCAACCGCGTTCGTTCGTGCCGCGCACCACCGAAAGTCGACACCTGCTGGGTTACAGCCCCAATCTGATTCTCGACGCCCCCGATCCGACCGGGGTGAATCAGGTGTGGGTGGGCGACATCACTTATCTGCCGATCCGTCGCGGCGGCTTCGTCTACCTGGCGGCCCTGATGGACCGCTTCAGTCGCGACATCGTCGGCTGGGACGTGGCGTCGCACCTGAAGGAACCGCTGGTCCTCGCGGCGTTACGGCAGGCGATCCGCACGCGACAGCCGCGACCGGGCCTGGTCCACCACACCGACCGGGGCGGCCAGTACGCCGGCCGGGCGTATCGGGCCACGCTGCACCGGGCCGGCATGCGGCAGAGCATGAGCCGCGCCCGCGACTGCTACGATAACGCATTCATGGAATCGTGCTGGGGAACGTTCAAGACGGAGATGGGGAACGCCGAGTATGACAGTGAGGCGGCCGCTCACGAAGAAGTCTCACGCTATGTGAACTACTACCGGTTCGAGCGCAAGCACTCCTCGATCGGCTACCTCACCCCCGCCCAATTCGCCCGACTGACGGCGCCGAAAACAGAGTGTTGAACTGTCCGCGAAAGTGTCAGCACCTCATGACGTCGTTTCTGGACGACGTGGTCGGCTCGATGGGCAACCCCCGCCGGCGTCGATGGTGCGACGCGTACCTGCGGGGCGTTCTGCTCGACGGTCACCGCAAGAGCGTCGAGCCGATGGCGAGTCGCTTGAAAGTGATCGAGCAGGGCCCCGAAGATTACGAGCAGGCGCTTCAGCAGTTCCTGAACCAAAGCCCGTGGGACGAACAAGTGGTCCTCGCCGGATTACAGGCGTGGATCGGCCGGCAGTTCGGCCGCGACGGTTTCCTGATCA
>JAIBBI010000222.1 GCA_019694755.1 Gemmataceae bacterium | reverse complement strand
TTGCCGTTGTTTTCGACATCGGGCGAGGTGCCGCCCGAGGTGTCAACATTGCCGGAGAGAACGACGCTTTCCAGGCTGATCGTGCCGGAGCCGCTGAATCGATTGATACCGCTGCCATTTCCTGACGCAGTATTGCCGAAGATCGTGGAGTTCTGGATGGTCAGGGGGTTGTTCGTGAGGAAGAGGCGAATCGCGCCACCATCGGACGCGAGGTTATTGGCGATCGTGGAATTGCGGACGAGCAGATTCGTGCCACCATTGGCGATCCGGAGGCCGCCACCCTGATTGGCGGAATTGCTCGAAAGCGTCGAGTTCAGGATGGTTACCTGGCCGCCGAAGATGTTGACGGCCCCGCCGTTGGAAGTCGCGGTGTTGTTCGCCAGCCAGCAGCCGTCAAGTGTGACCGTCACTCCGATACCGCTGTTGATTGCGCCGCCGTCGCCCGACACGCTCCCATTGGTGAGCGTCAGGTTCTGAATTGAGACGGCTACGTTGGTTGCGGTGATGTCGAGAATTCGGCCGGCCTTGTTTCCATCGATGGTGACTCGTTGCGCGGCCGGACCGGTGATGGTCATCGACTTAGTCACCGAAATCTGTCCGGTTGTCAGCGTGATCGTCGTCGGCGACGCGAATACCGCGGGGTCGAATGTCACAGAGTTTTGGCCGCTCGAGGCGTTGGAGTCGGCGATTGCCTGTCGGAGCGATCCGGTCCCCGCGTCGGAGGCGTTGCGAACCACGAACACGGGCAATTCGACGGCGCCAATGTCGATGAGCCCGATCACTCGGGGGAATCCCGTGCCGCGCTGGTCCAGCGTCAGCGAGGCCGGGTTGACACCCTGGTCGAGCAGCGGACTATCAATCGCGGGGAGCATCGTCTGCGTCGGCCCGCCGTTGTTGGCCAGCGGACCGAGCTTCAGGTTGGCGTGCGCCTGGAATGGCAGATTGCCCAGGAGGTCGCTATCGGCCGTCAGGCCCGCACTCGAGCCGACAGCGCTGTTCTTCCGGCTGAATGTGGTGCCGTTGTTCTCCACGTCGGGTGCGCTATTGTCGGCATCCAGGTTGCCCGAGAGAATCGTGCTTTCCAGAGCAATCGTGCCGGTGCCGCTGAAGCGGTTGATCCCGCCACCGTTGACGGATGCCGAGTTGCCGACCACGGTGCTGTTGCGAAGCAGCAGTTGGCCGTTGCAGTTCGAGAGGCGGAACGCGCCGCCGTCGGCCGCGGTATTGTTGGCAACGGTCGAGTTCTGAATCAACATCGTGGTCGCCACGGTGTCGCATCGAACTCCACCGCCCTGATTCCCTCGGTTGCCCGATACCGTGCTATTGGTTACGGACACGGACCCGGCGACCTGATTGAGCCCGCCGCCATTACCGCCGGCCGAATTGCCGGCGATCGTTGACTGATTGATCGAAAGTGTCGAATTGCTGGCGTTGATTCCTCCTCCGTCGTTCGAGGTAGCCGTATTACCGGAAATGGTGGTGCTGCTGATGTTCAGAGTGCCCGTAACGCTGTTGACCCTGACGCCGCCACCCGATGCGCTGGCGACGTTGTTGGTCACCGTAATGCCAGTCAGGTTCGCGGTGGGGATGTTTCCCGACAGGAAGACCGCGCCGCCGTTCGCGGCGCGGTTGCCGGAAAAGGTCGAAGAGGTAACGTTGAGGGTGACTCCGCCCGCGCCGTAGAACCGGACTGCCCCGCCCTCGGTCCCGGCCGTGTTCCCGGACAAGGTGCAGTTGGACAGGCTGAGCGAACCGTAGCCGCCGACGCGGATCGCGCCGCCGACGGTACTCGCAGAATTGCCGGTGATCGTGCAGCCCGAAAGAGCCCAGGATTCGTTGCCAACGAATATCGCCGCACCCGCGCCAGTGACTTTCCCGTTGATCAGCGACAAGTTGCTGAGAGAGATGGAATCGCTACTGGCGGCCAGATCGCTATTAAAGAGCCGGACGGTGCCGCCGCCGCTGATGGAGATGTTCTTCGCCGACGGGCCCTGGACGGCGACACTGCCGGTGATCGAGAGCTCGGATTGAAGGATGATGGTCCCGCCGGCCGGGATATCGAACACGATGGTATCTGCCCCGGGTAACGCGTTGGTGTCGACGATGGCCTGACGAAGCGAACCGACGCCCGAATCGTTGGTATTTACGACCAGGGGAGTCCACTCTGTTGCTCCGATGTCGACCGCCGCGCCATTCTTCCGTTGTCGGCCCCGCTGGTCGAAGGTAAACGCGGTGGTCGCGCTGCCGGCATTGATGAGTGGGCTCCCGAGAGACGGGAGCATTGTCAGCGTCAAGCCACCGTTGTCGGCCAGCGGCCCCAGGAGAAGACTGGCGAGTGGGTTAACGATGTTGCCGATGCCGCTCGGCGTGAATCCGAGTGTCGAGCTGAAGGCGCAGTTGTTCGCAGTCGTGCTCCCCGATGCGTTCGACACGTCGGGGCCGCTACCGGCAGTATTGCCACTGACGACGGTGTTGCTGATTGTAACCGGAATGGCCGTGTTGCTGCGGAACAACCCGCCACCCGTCCCGGCCGAATTTCCGACCACCGTGCAATTGGTGATGACGCACGTTCCGCCCCCAGTGCCGCCAACCAATCCGATGGCTCCGCCGCTTCCTCCCGAGGAATTGCCCACGATCGTGCTGTTTTCGACCTTGACGCCGGTGCCGGCCGCAGACCCGTAAAAGTAAATCGCGCCGCCCTCGGCCGTGGAGGCGAGCGCCGAATTGCCAGATAACGTGCTATTGAGAATCCAAAGGCTGCCGCCATACTCCATGCGAATCGCGCCGCCACCATTAAGAACACTGCCGGAAAAACCGTTGGCGACGTTGCCGCTCAATGTGCATTCTTCTACCGTGAGCGATCCGCCGGCCTGGCCGGAGAAGTAAATCGCACCACCGGCCAACGCAGTGTTTCCGATCAGTCGGCACCGGTAGAGTTCTATCGACTCATCATCCGCCAGGATGGCGCCACCATAAGACAGGCCGGACAGACCCGAGGTTAGGGTAAGGTTCTCGAGATAGACTTGGGTTCCTGGCGCCGTACCGTTCGTACCCGTCGTGTTGAAAAGCCGGGCGGCGCCACCGCCGCTGATCGTGATGTTCCTCGTCGCCGGGCCATAGATACCTATGTAGCCGCTAATGGCGATCTCGCTGTTCAATGTGATCGTACCGCCGGCCGGGACATCGAAAATGACCGCGTCGGTTCCGGCAACGCTGTTGGCATCAAGGACCGCCTGACGCAACGAGCCCGGCCCACTGTCATTAAGATTGGTGACAAAATAGTTAAAAGGGACCACCCGGTCTTCCAGCCCCTGTATCCGCAGCCGGGTGCGGCGAACGGGAACCGCCTGGCGAGCGGTTGAAAACCAACGGCGGAGCAGTCGCGTCGCGTGAGACATGGTTCACCAGGGAAAACGCCTGAAGTTTCCGGGCGACACTTCGTGTACGGGCCCGGGGGTGGAAATCTTCGTCGAAAAGTACCATGATTTTCTCGGAAGGCGGCCCCGCGCGTTCAGTGTACACATGAACACTACTTCCATTACTCTCCTGCAGCGTTTGCGCGCCACGACGGATCGGGAGGCGTGGGACCGGTTCGTGGACTTGTACACGCCGCTGCTCTACCACTGGGCCCGCAAGTGCCAGCAGCAGCCCCACGATGCCGCGGACCTGGTGCAGGACGTCTTCGCCGCCCTCATAAAAAAACTCCCGGAATTCCGCTACAACGCGAATCTGAGCTTCCGGGCCTGGCTGCGGACAGTCACGCGAAACCTCCTGCGGGAGCGGCTGCGGTCGCCCGGCACGCGCCCCATGAACGCGCTCTCCTTGGAAGCTGCCGAGTCCGAGCACCCGGACGCCATCGCCGAGCTGACGGAGCTGGAATACCGCGGGTATCTCGTGAACCGGGCTCTGGAATTGATGCAGCGAGACTTCGAGCCGAGCACCTGGAAGGCCGTGCTGGCGTACACCATCGGCGGTCAATCGGCCGCCGAAGTCGCACGGACACACGGCCTGACCGTCGGTGCCGTCTACGGCGCGAAGTTTCGAGTCGTCACCCGCCTGCGGGAGGAGCTCGACGGTTTGCTCGACTGACACGCCGTTTCCGCGTGAGATTGGCGCGGGTCGTTCCGTATTCTACTTGGGTATCCCTGCGAACGGTGGGCTATGGTACCGGCGTGCCCGGGGCAGCAAGATTTGCTCGATCTGGTGGCGGGGCGATTGCCGCATTCCGAGGCCGACCGGCTCGCCGCGCACGTCGAGACCTGTGCCGACTGCCTTGCCCGCGTGCAGGCGATGCACACGTCCGGTATCGCCGATCCCCTCGTCGTGCCCGCTCCGCCGTCGTGGGCCGTCGACGACGCCAGCATCGTCGACGATCTGATTGCCCAGGTCAAGAAGGCCGCCGCCGCGAACGCACCGCCCACCGCTCCGTCGTACGACCCGGACCGCACGGGCGAACACGAAGCATACGAGCCGCTCGAAGATACTGTCATTGCCGGCCGGTATCGCCTCGTCCAGCCGATCGGCGAGGGCGGCATGGGCGCAGTCTGGGTCGCCGAGCAATCGGAGCCCGTCCGCCGCCGCGTCGCCATCAAGCTCATCAAGCCGGGCATGGACTCCAAAGAGGTGCTGGCGCGGTTCGACGCCGAGCGCCAGGCCCTTGCCGTCATGGATCACCCGAACATCGCGAAGGTGTTCGACGGCGGCATGACAGATCGGCGCCGCCCCTATTTCGTGATGGAGCTCATCCGCGGCTCCCCGCTGACGCGGTACTGCGACGACAACAAGTTAAACGTTCGCGAACGGCTCGAACTGTTCGTATCCGTCTGCCAGGCGGTCC
>JAIBBI010000006.1 GCA_019694755.1 Gemmataceae bacterium | reverse complement strand
GTTGTACGTCGCAGGATTGGCCGAGAACATAACAAAAACGTCGAGATCGAACTGCACGGGATAGCCACGGATCTGCACGTCGCGTTCTTCAAGAATGTTGAATAGCCCGACCTGGACCAGTTCGTCGAGTTCGGGGATCTCGTTCATCGCAAAAATGCCGCGGTGCATCCGCGGAATCAGCCCGAAATGAAGGGCCTCTTCCGCGCCGAGGCTCGTCCCGGTGGCCAACTTGGCCGGGTCAATCTCGCCGATGACGTCCGCGAATTTCGTCCCCGGGGCGAGGCGCTCGGCATACCTTTGCTTGCGGGGCCACCACGCGATGGGAACCTGGCTCGCAGGCCTTTCTTCGAGACAGTTCTTTCCCTTTGAAGTGATGGGCCGAGTTGGATCCTCGTGAACGGGACAACCGTCGATCGCGAGGTACGGAATCTCCGGGTCGAGGAATCGGACCAGCCCACGCATCAATCGACTTTTGGCTTGCCCCTTCTCTCCGAGAAACAACAAGTCGTGTCCGGCCAGCAAGGCAATACTGACCTCCGGTATCACGGTATCATCGTAACCGACGATTCCTGGAAAAAGCGCTTCCGAAGATTCAAGCGACCGGGTGAAGTTGCTTCTCAATTCCTCTTTGACTGTCCGGGACTTCCATCCCGAATCCAGGAGTTGTTGCAGCGTTTCCGGACGGTTGCGCGATTCCATGATTCCTCGGGTCGCAGGGACAACTGACATCGACGGGGCGTCGCAAAATCAGTGTAGTGGCCTGAACACTCCCAATGCCAGTCGCCTAGAATCTGCCCGGAGGAGAAAACATGCTGTGTCCGACCTGTCATGGGAGGCACTGGATCACCGCCAACGGCCGACCCGAACCGTGCCCGGAATGCGGCGGCATTGGCGAGGTCCACTGCTGCGACGGGCTCTGTCGGCAATCCGTGTTCGCGAACGACGCCGAAAAGATCGCTCCCAGTGAGAATTCGGACGAAGATCTCTCTTGAAATTCCTGCTGACCAATGACGACGGAATTGACGCACCGGGCCTTGGCGCCCTAGAGAGGGCGGCCGCACTTCGCGGCACCGTGCGTACCGTCGCTCCGCGCGACGCACATTCCGGATGCAGCCATGTCGTTACGGTGCATCGACCACTCTCCGTGTGCCCGCTGGACAATGACCGCCTTCATGTCGACGGTACGCCGGGCGACTGCTCCCGACTGGGACTGCTCCACCTGTTCCCGGATACCGACTGGGTTCTGTCGGGCGTGAATGCCGGCGGTAATCTCGGAGCGGACATCTACCTTTCCGGGACCGTAGCTGCGGCCCGCGAAGCGGCATTATTCGGAAAGCCAGCCGTTGCCCTCTCGCACTTTAAACGCCGGGATCTCGAGTTCGATTGGGAAAGAATCGTCCCGTGGATTACTCGCGTACTTGAGGTCATTACGAATCGGTCGCACGTTCCCGGTACGTTCTGGAATGTGAATCTCCCGCACCTGCCGCCTGGCCAGGCTGATCCGAAAATCATCGAATGCTCCGTCGACAGGAATCCACTGGGCGTCAGGTATACCGTGGACGGCACGAGTTACCGGTATGCGGGTGATTATCACGGTCGGCCAAGAGTTCCCGGCAGCGATGTCGACGTGTGTTTTTCAGGCAGCATTGCAATCACGGAGCTTCGGCTCTCCTAACGCGGGCGGAGCGAATCACATCGAGCGAGTAGACTGCCAGCGCCAGCCAGACGAGTCCGAATCCCCAAAGTCGTCGCTTGTCGAAAGTCTCTCCAAACGCGAACACGGCGAGCCCAAACTGGATAGACGGCGAAATGTACTGGAGAAACCCGAGCGTGCTGAGCCGCAGTCGGCGGGCCGCTTGGCCGAAACACACGAGTGGCAATGCCGTAATCAGGCCGCCCGACCAGAGCCAGACAAAGGTCGACTGATCGACGAGACGCGACTGCAGCATGTCCCGGCCATCGAGCCAGACCAGGTACACTACGGAGGGCACCGATAGGACCAGCGTTTCGACTGATAGGCCCACAAGACCGTCGACGGGGGTCGCCTTTCGAAGCGTGCTATACAGTCCGAATGACAATGCAAGCACGCAGGCGATCCATGGAAGCTGACCTTGAAGGAGTACCAGCGAAACGAGTCCGGAAAGCGCGATCAGGACGGCGAGCCGTTGCAGTGGCCGAAACGACTCTTTGAATAGAATCGCGCCAAAGGCTGCATTCAACAGCGGCTGAATGAAATACCCCAGTGACGCCTCGACGAGCCGGCTGGTGCAGACGGCCAACGTGTAGAAATACCAGTTGATCGCAATGAGAAGCGTGCTGAGGCTCAATGCGGCCAGCAATCTCCGCCGCGAAAACGTCTGGATGAAAACGCGCGATCGGCCGACCAACACGATGACGGTAGCAAGTACGACCAGACTCGATACGATTCGACACGCGAGGATTTCGCCGGCGGGGATGCCATCGAGACGCCGGAAATAGATCGGCATCAGCCCCCACCAGATGTAGGTGAAGAGACCATACGCCAAGCCGGACGAGGTGTCTCGCGAGGTCATCCGGCAACGCCGAGGTACTTCCCGCGCAAATACCGGAGAAATGCCCCCGGGTCGGGTGGAGTTCCTGTCACCCGCTGTATCAACTCCGCAGGTTGAAAACGTTGCCCGTGAACGTGGATGTTGGCACGGAGCCAATCCGTGAGTACGCTCAGTTGCCCCTCACGCACTCCGTCCCAAAGTGCCGGGATCTGCTTCTCGGCCGCTTC
This sequence comes from Gemmataceae bacterium, assembly GCA_019694755.1. Lineage (GTDB taxonomy): Bacteria > Planctomycetota > Planctomycetia > Gemmatales > Gemmataceae > JAIBBI01. The sequence continues at coordinate 89,702 of JAIBBI010000006.1, read as the reverse complement.
GAGTATCTGAGCTGCATAAAGATTGCCGAGCGTGTACGAAGGAAAATACCCGATCCCACCAAAGCTCCAGTGAATATCCTGCAGGCACCCGTGCGCGTCGTCGGGGACGGGCAATCCGAGATACTGGCGAACTTTGTCGGCCCACGCGCCGGGCAGATCGGCTGCTGCGACGTCGCCCGACATCAATGCCAACTCCAGCTCGAACCGTAATACAATGTGGAGGTTGTAGGTGGCTTCATCAGCATCGATGCGGATGAGCGACGGCTTGACCTGATTCAACAGGCACCAGAACTCTTCGTCACTCGTGGATCGAAATGCAGAAAACGCCGACCGGAACCGGGGTCCCCAGGCCGACCAGAATTCCCTGCTGCGGCCGATCTGATTCTCCCACAAACGCGACTGCGACTCATGAATCCCGAACGACGCGGCCATTCCGCAGGGCGTCGCCCATTCGGATTCCAGCAGGCCCTGTTCGTACAGGCCGTGCCCCGCTTCGTGTAAAGTGCCGAAAAACGCCTCGAACGGCTTGTTTACGTGATACCTGGTCAGAATCCGACAATCGCCCGGACCGATTCCGGTACAAAACGGGTGCGATGTCGTGTCCAACCGACCACGATGAAAATCAAATCCAACCGACTTGGCCACTTCTCGGCAAATCTGTTCCTGCACGTCCAATGGATACTGCTGCGTCCAAAGTGATTCGTCGGCCGACGGTTGCTTTGCCACAATCTCTGCAACGAGCGGGGCCAGATCCCTGGACAGCCCGCCGAGCATTCTGGTGAGTTCCAGTGCCGTCGCACCCGGCTCGAATTCGTCGACCAGCGCGTCGTATGCGTCTTCCACATAACCGACACACTCGGCTTCACGACGTTTCAGCAAGACAATCTTCTCGAGCCACGGTCTGAACAAGGCAAAATCAGACTTGTGTTTTGCTTCCTGCCAGACGCTTTGTGCCTCCGAAGTGACTGAGGCAAGTTCGGAAACGAGTTCGGAGGGAAGTTTGACGGCCCGGTCGTAGCCGCGACGCCACTCCCGTAAATTGGCCGCATGCGTTCCGTTTAGCTCGGAGTCTTCAAGTATTTGGAGCAGTTCACCGACCCGCGGGTGTGTGGCCATTTCGTGGCACATTCGCGCGAGGAGCGCCATCTGGCGGCCTCGGAGCCCCGACCCGCCAGGCGGCAGAAACGTACGCTCGTCCCAGCCGAGTACCGCGGCACAGGAACCGAGCGTCGCCGACTCGCGGGCCCGATCCAGTAGTTCGCCATACGCAGAGTCGGCCGAAGGCATGACTATCCATCCGTGACAAAATCAGCCCATGTTCATGGACAGCAGGAATTCGGCGTTGGAACTGGTCTTCCGCATACGACTAGTGAGCAATTCCATCGCTTCCACCGGGTGCATGTCGGCAAGGACGCGTCGCAGGATTCGAACGCGTTCCATCTCGTCCGGATGAAAGAGCATGTCCTCTTTCCGCGTGCCGGATCGGTTGATATCGATCGCCGGCCAGACGCGCTTGTCCACCAGCCGCCGATCCAGGTGCAATTCCATGTTGCCCGTGCCCTTGAACTCTTCAAAGATCACGTCGTCCATCCGGCTCCCGGTATCGATAAGCGCTGTTGCCAGCACCGTCAGGCTTCCCCCCTCCTCGATGTTCCGGGCGGCCCCGAAAAATCGCTTGGGCTTCTGCATGGCATTCGAATCGAGACCGCCAGACAGGAGCTTGCCGCCTGGGGGCGCTTCGGTGTTGTGCGCCCGGGCCAAACGGGTGATGCTGTCGAGCAGGATGACTACGTCGCGCTTGTTTTCGGCCATGCGCTTGGCCTTCTCGAGAACAATCTCGCTGACGTGGACGTGTTCGCTCGGCGGCTCATCAAATGTGCTTGCCACCACCTCGGATCCGGGGCCCTGAATGACCCGCTGCATTTCTGTCACTTCTTCCGGCCGTTCATCGATGAGCAAAACAATCAGGTAGGCTTCCGGGTGATTCTTCTTGAGTGCAAGCGCGACCTTCTGCAGCAGAACCGTCTTGCCGGCCCGTGGTGGCGACACGATCAATCCACGCTGGCCCTTGCCAATCGGTGTGACAAGGTCAAACACCCGGCAGGCCAGTTCATCGCCGGTCGTTTCCAGTCGGAGCCGGTGACACGGATGGGTGGGCGTCAGGTCTTCGAATACGACGTTGGCCGCCCTGCCCTCGCTGGCCGTGCCATTCACCGTCTCGACTTGCATCAGGGCGAAATTGTCCTGACCTTCGATCGGGAGCCGAATCGGCCCCTCGACGATCAGACCGGTGCGAAGACCCATCCGCCGGATCTGACTTGGAGACACGTAGATGTCTTCCGGCGAGGCCAGATAATTGTGGGCCTGACTGCGCAGAAACCCGTAGCCGTCCGGAAGCACTTCGAGCGTGCCGGCACCGCGGACGACTTCCCCCCGCTCGATGTGCTTGCGGACGATGCCGACGATCAACTGGGCGCGATTGATACCCGCGTGGTCCGGCAATCCCTCAGCCTTTGCCGTCTCGAAAAGCCGGGGCATCGGGAGACGATAAAGGTCGTCGAGGCGAAACCCGCCGAGCGTGTTTGGAGCCGGGACGTTGCTGACCACGCGACTCGCAGCGGCACCCGCGGCAGTCATTGGCGGAGGGGCCGGCGTGGGCACCGCTACGGGAGGCGCCGGCGGCGGATTCGTCATGTCCGCGCCTTGCGGCGGTAGGTCGGCCGGTCCATCGGTCGGTTTTCGAGTCGGAGTTCTACGCCGTGTTGCCGGCTTCGACGGGCCTTCATCGGTTTTCGCCACGATGAGATTCCTCTTCCTAAACGGGACAGGCCACCGAAATGTCTGACGTGACCATCGAACGCAAACATCCGATCAGGCAGTTACGCCTCACCAATCACGCCACGATTCTAAGGGTGAATGCCAAGGAGATTTACGCCGTTGCCACAGGCATGCCCCGTGCGCGGCGTTCTTCGGTGAAAGTTGGTTGGCCTGTTGGTTTTGCCTGAGGGCGCCAGACTCCAATATGGCGATATCGTACCACGGGCACCTAAACTTTCCAGATGAACCGAAGAAAAAAAGTCCTACCCCGACAGCGAGACCTGACTACTTCCCGCGGAAGGTCGCTGCCCCTCGGCGCGACTCCCGAACGGAACGGCGTCAATTTCGTGTTGCCCTGCCGGCACGGCACAAGTGTGTCACTCGTGCTATTGCCGGCCGAAGAAGGTGAGCCATTTGCCGAGTTTCTCCTCGATCCACGCATTCATCGGACCGGTAACTACTGGCACATTCTTGTTCTGGGCCTCCCGTCCGTGTTTGCCTACGCCTGGCGTGTTGACGGCCCGCGAGGACCATTGCACCGATACGACCCCAAACAGCTACTCCTCGATCCGGCAGCCACGACCATTGCCGGGGCCCCGCACTGGGGCAGGCCGGGGAATCGAAGTTCCAATACGGCTCCGCGCAGAGCGGTGTTCCGGTCGGGACGGCATTTCAACTGGGGCGACGATCATCCTCCGCTGATTCCGCCGGAGGATTCCATCATCTACGAGCTACATGTTCGCGGTTATACATGTCACCCATCCAGTGGCGTCGAACATCCTGGTACGTTTTCGGGACTTCAGCAGAAGCTCAGCCACCTGACAGACCTGGGCATTACCGCGATTGAACTGCTGCCGATCCACGAGTTCGATGAACTGGATTGCCCCTTCACCAATCCGGGAACGGGAGAGCCGAACAGGAACCTTTGGGGTTACAACTCGATTGCATTCGCCGCGCCCAAAGCGTCATACGCTGCGGGCGGCGCGAAACACCGGCAGGTGGACGAATTCCGGTCGCTCGTCAAGCAATGCCACATTTCCGGTTTGGAAGTCATCCTGGACGTCGTTTTCAACCACACGGCTGAGGGTGATGATCGAGGTCGAACTTACTCGTTCCGCGGCATCGACAACTCGCTCTTTTATCACCTTGCACACGACGGGACGTACCGGAACTTCACCGGCTGCGGCAACACCGTCAACTGTAACCACCCGGTGACTCGCGAACTGCTGATGAACTGCCTGCATTACTGGGTCGCCGGGATGCACGTCGACGGGTTCCGCTTCGACCTGGCATCTGTTCTCGGTCGCGACCGCCAGGGGCACGTATTGGTCGAACCGCCCGTGGTCGAGTCTATCGTCGAAGACGGACTTTTGGCCGATACAAAATTGATTGCCGAGCCGTGGGACGCGGCCGGCCTTTACCAGGTCGGGGAGTTTCCGTTCGGCCGACGTTGGTCCGAATGGAACGGCCGATACCGAGACGACGTGCGACGATTCTGGAGGAAGGACCGGAACACGGCCGGACTCTTCGCCACTCGGATTTGCGGTTCCGCCGACTTGTACCAGCCGGCAGGTCGCTCGCCCTACCACTCCATCAATTTTATTACCTGCCACGACGGATTCACTCTGGTCGACCTGTTGAGTTTCAACAAGAAACAAAATCACTGCAACGGCGAAGACAATCGAGACGGTACCGACCAGAACTTCAGTTGGAATTGCGGAGTCGAAGGCCCCACAGACGATCCCGCAATCAATCGCCTCCGCCATCGCATGGCGCGTAACCTGATGGCAACATTGCTGCTGAGCCAGGGCGTACCCATGATCCTGGGCGGCGACGAGTTCCTGCGGACCCAACGAGGAAACAACAATGCGTGGTGTCAGGACAATGAGATCAGTTGGGTCGATTGGTCATTGGCAGATATCCATGCGGAGCACTTGGCCTTTGTGAAAATGCTCGTGGCATTCCGAAAGGCGCACCCTACTCTTCGTCGCCGGTCGTTTCTCCGCGGAGATGGCGACGGTCAGCGTCCGGCTGACGCGACCTGGCACACCGCAGAAGGCAATCGACCGGATTTCGGGCCGGACTGTCGGGCCTTCGGCTTGCTGTTGAACGGGCGTCAGACGGGCCGGGAGATTGACGCCGACCTGTACATGTTCTTCAATTCCGGCGAGAACGACTTGCAAGTCGTACTGCCGACGGCCCCGAACGGGGGCACATGGACGAGAAGCATCGATACGGCGGTGCCATCAATTGCATTGATGGCTGAGACTGGGGCGCCGGTATGCGTGGCCGGCGAGTCGGTCGTGGTCTGGGTCGGGAATTGATTAGGAGTTGGTCGGCAGCAGGAGTCACTCGGGTTTCGTCCCTATCGCGACCCTGGGAATTCGGTCGAAGTCGCGTTCAACCCGAAGATTCTCGAACCCGGCGTCGCGAAAAAGGCGAACAACCTCGTCATGTTGTCCCATGCCCAACTCAACCATGAGCAAGCCGCGTGGCAAAAGAAATCGTTGGGACTCGGCAACAATCCTGCGAATGACCTGCAGCCCGTCGGGTCCGCCGTCGAGTGCGGACCGAGGCTCCCAGTCTTTCACCTCCGACGTAAGTGAGCTGATCTCACCGGACGGAATGTAGGGCGGATTGCTGACGATCAGGTCAAACTGCGGAGTCGGAGACACGCCCTCAAACAAATCACTATTCACGAGCGACACCCGCCCAGTGACGCCCAGTCGCTCGACGTTCTTCGCGGCGACTGTAAGCGCATCAACGCTGATATCAACCGCTACGATGGTCGCGCCGGGAGACCGCTGCGCGATGGAAAGGGCAATGCACCCCGAACCGGTGCCAAGATCCAGAACTCGCGGGGTCGGGCGATTCTTCAGAAACTCGAGAGCCGATGTAACTAACGTTTCGGTAGCGGGCCGCGGGATGAGAGTTGCCGGTGTTATCAGTAGATCAAGGAGAAAAAACTCCTTGCGACCGACCAAATGCGCCACCGGTTGCCCCGCCGAGCGGGCTCGGACCAACTCACGGAACTTCCCACGGGCAAATTCGTCCGGCTCTTCGTCGAACCGGACATAAAGTTGCGGTCTCTGGCAGCCCAGAGCATGAGCCAGAAGCACCTGAGCGTCGAGCCGGGGAGATTCTCGGTTCTGCGAACGAAAATGCTGCTCGGTCCATTCGAGAAGTTTCCCGATCGTCCAGCGAACTTCGGGTTGGCTCACGGCGTGGCACCTGTGCCGGAGAGCTTCTGTTTTTTTTCATAGTCTTTCAGCCCCTGAATCACTTCGTCGAGTTCGCCGCCGACAATGGCGTCCAACCGGTAAAGTGTCAGGTTGATCCGATGATCGGTCAACCGATTTTGGGGGAAGTTGTAAGTGCGAATCCGGTCGCTGCGATCTCCCGACCCGATCAGGCTTTTCCGGTGATCGGCCCGCTGCTGGTGGGCACGTTGCTGGTTGCGTTCGAAGATGCGGCTGCGGAGAACACGCATGGCCCGTTCACGGTTCTTATGCTGGCTGCGCTCGTCCTGGCACTTGACTTCGAGTTCGTCGGGTGTCCCGCGGCGGTACCAGAGTCGGACCGCGCTTTCTGTTTTGTTGACGTGTTGGCCGCCCGCACCACCCGCCCGCATCGTCTCGATCTCGATATCGTTCGGGTTGACTTCAATCTGCGCTTCATCCGGCTCGGGCATGATGGCGACCGTCGCGGCCGAGGTGTGAATTCGCCCCTGAGTTTCCGTCTTGGGGACGCGCTGCACGCGATGCCCTCCGGATTCGTACCGCAATTCCCGATACGCACCCTCGCCGCGAATACCGAAAACGATCTCCTTGAACCCACCCGCTTCTCCCGGGCTGAAGTTCATTTCCTCAACCGTCCACCCGCGGGTCCGAGCGAATCGTGTGTACATCTCATAGAGGTCGCCGGCAAAAAGCGCCGCCTCATCACCACCAGTCCCGGCACGGATTTCGACAATGAGTCGCTCGTAATCTTCTCCCGGTTCCACCAGGAGAAGGTCTTCGAGTCGCGAGGTGAGCTCAAGCTCACGCGGGCGCAGTTCCTGGAGTTCTGCTTCTGCCAACTCACGCATGTCGGCATCGTCGCCTTGCGCGAGTTGTTCGGCCTGCTGGACTTGCTCTCGAACCTGAAGGTATTCGACATAAGGACGAATCTGCTTGCCGAGTTGCCCGTGCTCTTTGGCAAGTCGCGAGTATTTCACCGGGTCTGCGGCCGTGGCCGGATCCGAGAGTCCGGACTCCAGCTCCCTGAAACGCTTCAATGACTCTTCAAAAACTGGCCACATGGTCTTTCGCCGGAGTCAGAAACGACACGGCGGCGCGAGAAGACTCGCACCGCCGTCGGTGATTGCCGGAAATCAGCTACTTGGCCTGCTCGCCAGCTTTTTTCCAGTTCGCGAACTTCTTGTTGAACTTCTCCACACGGCCGGTGGTGTCGACGAACTTCATTTTGCCGGTGAAGAACGGGTGCGACGCACTCGAGATATCCAGATTGACGCTGGGGTAGGTAACGCCATCGGTCCAGACCATCGTCTGGTTCGTCTTGACCGTCGAGCAGGTCAGAAACGAAAAGTTCGCCGCATGGTCATGGAAAATGACCGGCCGGTATTCCGGGTGAATTCCCTTTTTCATGATCGCCTCACTCAATCCGTCCGCAATTACCTGACGGTGATTATAGAGATTCTGATACGATTTGGCTCGATGCCTACCAGCTCAACACATGTGCACATTAGTCCACCGCCAACAGCTCAAGCGTCAGGATCGTTGCATCGTCCGACGCGTTTGGGAGCCGTGCCGCCAATTCCTGAACCGCCAAGTCCAGCGATGATTTCGAGGTCTCAGCGAGTGCCTTTTGATGAGCGTTGATTTGTGTCGGGTCCGGAAAGTACCCGTCTGTCAACAATACTACCCGGTCCCCGCTCGTCAGGACCCGGTCGCAGTCGACGTAGTCGGCCGCAAACACTCCGAGAGGCGGGCCGGGCTCCGACAACTGACTGATTTCACCGCTTCCCTTCACCAAGAAAGGAGCCGGATGGGCGGCACGGGCCAGTCGAAGGCGACCGCTTTCTGTGTCTACGACTCCATAACACATTGTCACAAAAGGTTCTTCGGCCAATTGAAGCGCGAGAAGATCCTGATTGAGCCGGGCAAGTACTTCATTGGGTGGAATCAGGCGATATCCCCCGGGGAGGATCTCCTTGCCTGATACCGCTCGTTTGAGGTAGACGCTCAATAGGGCAGCCGATACGCCGTGGCCCATGGCATCCGCTAGGTAAAACCCGATATGTCGCTCATCGAGCCGGAAAACGTCGTAACAATCCCCGGATACGAACTCGTGAACCTTCCGGGCCGCTGCGAACCGGACCCGGCCCACCTCCGGTAATCGGCTCGGCAGAAAGCTCTCCTGCAATCGTCGCGCGATCTCCAGATCGCCGTTGATCCTGGAATACGCTTGTTGTAGTTCGCGGTTAATCTCCACGGCAGATGCCCGGGCATACTCCTCGGTCAATGCGACAATGGGCGCCTGATTCGGGATCGGCGGCCCGTCGCAGACGAGAATGTCAGTCGGAGGGATCGACTGTTCAGAACCGACCACGGGCCAGCCGGCGGCGGACCATCGCGGGTCCGGCCGGTCGCTTACAATCACGACCCGGGGTTGCTCTGCCATGCACGGGCGAGTGTATCCGAACACTCAACCAGCCGGCAAGGTGAGGGCGACGGATGGAGTACCGGCGATTTCTAAGGCGATTTCCACCGAATAACGTGGAATGTGCTAGGCTTGCACATACTTTCGGAGTTCCCCGGATGAGCCCGTTCGACCTGCCGGCCGAAGACTATCGGGCAATTGCCTCTGCCCTTTCCGAGTTTCGCGATCTCGGTGGGACCGAATTCGTCATTGAAATGGTCGAGATTCTCCGGCGGCAGACACCGGAGCAGTTTGCCGAGATCGATTCTGCGCTCGCGACCGGCGACCTCCGAATCGCCCAGCGACATGCCCATTCCATGAAATCGTCTTTTGGGAGTTTCGGCGCTCAAAGGTGTCAGGCGATCGCTGTGGCGATGGACCGAGCCGGCAAGGCCGGAGACATAGCTGCGTTTCGGACCGCCTACTCAGCATTGCCGGACGAATTCGATCGCCTGCAAAAAGTGCTGGAAGATCAGGCTTTTGCAAACCCGCCGCTCGTCGGCGTTTCTTCGTAAAGCCGCAATACCAGTTCCAACATGATCGGGCGAAGGACGCGCTTGTACTTTGCGGGATCGCCTTTCTCCGCCAAACGATCGCACACGCTGTCGAACAGCCGCAACATTTGGGCGAAAGTCAGATTGGCCGAGCGTGCGCCTTTCTCGATTTGATCGAGGCGATTCACGAGCGATGTACCGGCAAACGTCGAGAAATCGGCACATGTGGCATGGAAGACGCCTGCCAGCTCGCCAAGTGCAGCCATGTCGACTTCCGGCGTCCGGGCCTTCCAGGCATCGGCACGGGCCAAAGCTGATCGGACGCTCCGCCCGAAGACTTCCGGATCGAACGGATCCTTGCTGAAATAATCGTCCGCCCCGGCTTCCAGCAACTCCGCCGCGATTTCCGGGGTCGCGACTCCGGAGATGGCGATGATCGGGATATGCCCGTCGGCGGACCGGATCCTCTTCAGGCATGCGAGGCCGTTTCCCTGGGCCAGGTGGTAATCGAGAAGCACCAGGTCAAACCCCGATGGGAGCTTGGCAATCGCCTCGTTTTCACTGATGGCCGACTCGATCACGAACCCGAAATCAGCAAGTTTGGCGAGGTGCGCCTGCAGCAACTTACGCTGAATCGCATCGTCTTCAACGTGGAGCAACCGGATCGAACGGACTGACATGCGCGGTTACCTCAGTTGGCGAATCCGAATCGACGGATCAGTCGTCCGAACAGCGGCCGGCCCGGTTCCGACGCCCCGGTGACGCCGTTGCCCTCGCCGAGATTCAGGATCGTGCGGGCGAGTCGTTCCACGTCGGCGAGCGCTGGTGACCGGGGCGACTCCTGACGGAGCGGCCGGCCATGATTGATGGAAGCCATCACAGATCCATAATCGTTGGCCACGGTCAGAAGCTCACCCCGACCGAGCAGGTTTTTCAGCCGGTCGGCGGCAAAGCCCGGCATCTTCGCGTCATACCGATTGATGACGATGTGCAGCTTCCGCAGCCCGTCGACCCTTTCGAGGGCCTCGCAGACCAGCTTGAGGGTCCGCACCGACGGTATTTTCTGCTCACCGACGAGTACGATCTGATCGGCCGCGGCAATTGTCTCGAAGTAGTTGTCGTCGTAAGTACAGGGGACATCGAAAACGGCGAAATTGGCGAGCCCGCGGCAGATATCGATCAGACGAATCAGGTCGGAGGCCTTAGCCGTCAGCGGCGTAATCTGGCGGTATTCACCCGCGAGGATGTCGAACTTGTCCGACACCCGTGTCAGCGCTCGTTGGACGGCCTGGGCGTCGAGTCGTTCACCGTCCGTGAGCAGATCGTAGATCGTCTGCGTCGGGTTCACGTCGAGATAGGCGGCCAACTTTCCAAGTTGCAAGGACAACTCACTCAGTACGACTGACTGATTGTGCTGGGAAGCAAGTTCGTACGCAAGATTCACGGCGAGCGTCGTCGCGCCGCAACCACCCGTCACGCCGCTGATGGCAATGGCCTGATTGGCGGACGCACTGTGGCCAAATTGCCTCGCGATACAGTCGAGTGCTGCCTGAAAATCCTCGGGGCTGATCGGCATCGGTACGACCTGCGCTGCCCCGGCCCGCATGGCTGCGATCAGGACGGCCGGATCACTTTGAGGATCGACCAGAGCCACGATCGGTTGACCAACGAAATGCGTGGTCAGGAGGCGCAATTTCGGGAGGTGAGCACTTGTGGGAACGTGGACAATGAACAGCCGCAGGGAGTCGGCGGTGCCCCGAAGCGCACCGAGCGCCGATTCGGCATCCGGGTACTGGCCTTCCAGGCTCGCCTGCTGATTGATCAGCAGACTGAGCACATTTCGCTGCACGCTGTCTTGGCAGCCGACCAGAGTTACGCTCAGCGGGTACATGGGGTAAGTCCGAGGGTGTCGGTGCGGGCAGCGGGCGGACGAACTCCGCCACTCGCTCCGGTCGCCGTATCTTACCGGGCGATTCTGCGAATTGCCACAGCAGACACCCCGAGTAGCGCCGGCTCAGCCCCCGGTTCTAGTCCGACGCCCGTTCGTCTTCACAGGACCGCCAAATTCGGCATAATTGGTGCCCCCTACGGATGGGCCGACGCCGATGCCGAAAATCGTGCTGGTACACGACTGGTTGACGGGAATGCGTGGCGGCGAGAAATGCCTCGAACGCCTCGCGAACTTGTTCCCGGATGCGCCGATCGCCACACTGTTTCACGACGCCGGCAGCGTATCGGCTGCGATCGAGCGGCATCCGATTCTCACGAGCTTTCTCCAGTCTCTCCCGGGACGGCGCAGTTTCTATCGGTACTTGCTTCCGACGTTCCCGGCCGCGGCTAACTGGCGACTTCCCGCATGCGATGCCGTTATCAGCCTGAGCCATTGTGTAGCCAAGGGAGCCGTCGCGCCGGCCGGAACACCCCACCTCTGTTACTGCTTCACACCGATGCGGTACGCCTGGCACATGCAGGACCAGTATTTTGCACCCAGCCGATCACCGGTCGCCTGGGCCAGAAACAAAGTGCTCGGCCGCCTGCGTGACTGGGATTGCCGGACGAGCGATCGCGTGAGTCACTTCATCGCGATCAGCAAGACCGTGCAGGATCGAATTCGGGAGTGCTACGACCGCGAAAGCACGATCATTTATCCGCCCGTCGACATCGATTTCTATTGCCCCTCGGCGAAACCCCGAGATGACTTCTACCTGATTGTCTCCGCGCTCGTGCCGTACAAACGCCTGGATATTGCGGTGGAGGCATGCCGGCGTCTGGATCGGCGGTTGGTCGTTATCGGTACGGGGCCCGAGACTTCACGCCTCAAGCCCCTGGCGGGCCCGAAGACGGAGTTTCGCGGGTGGAACACCGACGAAGAGATTCGGAACTGTTATCAGAGTTGCCGAGCCTTGCTCTTTCCCGGCGAGGAAGATTTCGGAATCGTCCCGGTCGAGGCCCAAGCCTGCGGCGCTCCTGTCATCGCGTATGATCGAGGCGGCGCGACCGAGACGGTCCGACCGGACACGGGGGTGCTGTTCTCCGATCAAACGGTTGACGGAATGATTGCAGCTATCGAGCAGTTTGAATCGCGATCCGCGATCCGACCCGTTGATTGTCGGCGTAACGCGGAGAGGTTCGACTACCGCCGGTTCGACGCGCAAATTGCGGTTTACCTTAGCAAGATCCTGGGACAAAACGTTCGTCGAGCCGCATAGGCCGATTGCCCCGATCTGATACCTCATTACACTGCCATAGCCTCGTCAATCGAAGCTCCTGATTGGCGGGGCGTGGGAGTGTTTCGGTCATGCTGTCGCGTCGAAAGTTTCTTGCCGCCGCCTGTGCAACGGCGTTGGCATCGAGTCCTGTGATCGCGAGCGGACTTCGCCAGCGGAAGAAGCTCCTCGTTTTTACCCGGTCGGCCGGATTCCAGCACGACGTAGTCAAGATGAACAAGGGGAATTGCGTCGTCCACTCCGCGCTCACGGATCTCGCTGTCCGGGAAGGACTCGAAGTCGAGTGCACGAAAGACGGCCGGGTCTTCACGGCGGGAAACATCGAAAAGTACGACGCGTTTTTCTTTTACACGACCGGTGACCTGACCGCAGAAAAAAGCGCCGACGGATCCCCGCCGATGCCCAAAGAAGGCAAGAAGCTTCTTTTGGACGCGGTCGCCTCGGGCAAAGGCTTTGTCGGCAGTCACTGTGCCAGTGATACATTCCACAGCCCCGGCGGCCGGTACGCCAACTCTGCCAAAGACATCGATCCCTACATCGCCATGCTCGGCGGCGAATTCATCGGCCACGGCGCTCAGCAGCCGGGCAAACTGAGAGTCACGAGCCCAAGATTCCCGGGCGTTGGCGACAAGTCGGAGATCGCGATCACCGAGGAGTGGTATTCGCTGAAGAACCAGCCCAAGGATCTGCATGTCGTTCTGGTTCAGGAAACGGCCGGCATGAAAGGGCACGATTACGCTCGACCGGCGTTTCCATCGACCTGGGCCCGCAAACACGAGAAGGGCCGCGTCTTCTACACGTCGCTGGGTCATCGTGAAGACGTCTGGGCCAGCGAGTTCTTCCGTAGTCTTCTCGTCGGAGGAATACACTGGGCCATGGGACAATCGGAGTTCGACCCGCAACCCAATATCGCTCAAGTGACACCGGCATACGACACGCTCCCGACGGTTCCGCCTGCAAAAGGCAAATAACTTGCCGGTCATCGGCACACTGTAAATCCCACACATAATCCCCGGAGCACAATATGCGAGCAGCTACCTTCTTCGTTTTCTGCCTGGCCGTGGGCACCGCCACCGGAGACGATAAGTCAGACGGATTCAAGCCACTCTTCAACGGCAAAGACCTGTCCGGCTGGAAGACCCATCCCGACGACAAAGCCAAGTGGGAAGTCGTCGATGGCGTCATCGTGGGCAAAGGGCCCGCGGGGCACCTATTCTCGGAACGCGGCGATTACGCTAACTTTGTGTATCGAGTCGAAGGGATGATCAGCGACAAAGGCAACTCCGGGCAATACTTCCGGGCACAGTTTGCCAAGGCATTTCCCAAGGGATACGAGGCACAGATCAACGCCACCCACAGCGACAAGATCAAGACAGGGAGCCTCTACCCGGCATTCAACCCGAAATTGACGCCCGAACAGCGCTCCAAGATCCTGATTACAGATTGCCCTCACAAGCCGGACGAATGGTTCGTTCAAGAGGTCACCGCCGTCGGCAATCGCATCACGATCAAAGTGAATGGCAAGGAAACGGTCGACTTCAAGGACGAGAACAACACTTTCACGAAGGGCCATTTCGCGATCCAGCAGCACGACCCGGGCAGCGTCGTCAAAATCAAGCGCATCGACGTGAAGGAGTTGCCCTGACTACAAGCGGCAGAATTGGCTCACTGGCAATGACGCCGCCAATCGGCTAAGTTGAAAGCCGAGGGATTTCGCCGAAGGACGACGACGTGGATGCGATTGCTGCCCCAGAACCGCCGGTGAATTGGCAGGGCCTGCTCGGCTACCTGAACTTCTCCGACGGTCGTCCGGACCCCCGATTCCAGCAGCAGCTTCACGCGGCGTATCAACTCGTAGCCGCAACGCCGGAGCCCCTCCCGGCGTTGCGCGAACTCATGGTCGCTGAATTGGCTCAGCTGCATGCCAGCGGAGCCGCTGCATTCCGGGACGTGGATCAGGCCGCGTTCGCGATCGAGGCTGCTTTTCGCGGCGTGCCGGAGGGATATCTCTCGTTTCACGGAGACCTGCTCGGGCATTTGCCAGCGAACTCCGTCATCACTCCGTTTTTTTTGGCCCGCGTCGCGGAAACGGTGCTGCAGCAACGCAAGTCGTCGACCGCCGACCGGGTGACTCCGGAGTTCGTGGCTGAGTCCATCACCCGACTCAACGACTACGTCGGGTACCGGCCGGTTCCCGTCTTGGAGTCTCGAGCCGCCATCGACTACTATCCCCACGAAAAACTCCGGCCGATACCCCTTTACCTTCGTGGCGTCGGCGTAGCGTCCGGTCAGTATCAGGAAGTCATCATCGAGACGCTCAAGATCCTGAATGCGACCTCGCAGGATCTTCTGGACGACGCCCAATTTGATCGGGACGCGGTCGAGGAGATTGCATTCGACCCCCGAGCCTACGACCACAATCATCCGGCCAACCGCCGGCCGAACTATGTCTTCGGCGAGTGGGACCCCCACCACGTCAACACCAAGGGGAGATTCACCCGCTTCGTCATTCGGCAAACGATCCTCGACCTGCTGATGCGTCGGATCGCCGAGGGCCGGACGCTTCAGTTTCAGTACGACCCGGAACAAAAGGCACTGGTCGCCCATTTCACAGTACCGTTTGACGACGGCGACCGGACGTACGACGCGGCCGCCGTGCTGGCTGGTACGACGCTGATGGCTTCCATGCTGTGCGGCGGGACCCCGACCGCGCACGATTCGGGAATCACGCTTTCCAATCTGGTCCCCAAGATCGCCAAACTCCGTGACAGTTATTACGACCGACTGCTGAAATCGCTCGACGGCGACCGGGCGGAAAGGCTTCGCAAAGACGCCGAGACGACGAGACAGCCGTTCGGCGGCGTCCGACAGGCTCTGAATCAGTCTTTGGCGGTCGACCGGGCCGCTCACCTGCAGGACCGCCATCTTGCGGTACTCTTCGCGGTCCTCGGCTTTCCGGATGAAAGCCGTCGGCGGGCCGCGGCCGTGGCCGCGCCAGGCGTCCGATTCGTGGTCGAATCGCGCGTAGGGTTAACGGAAGCCGCGATGGCGTGCGAACGGGGCGATACCGTGGCCGCGCTGCCGCTGCTCGACGCTACTGTCGGCGTCGTCAAGCGCGGCATTGAATGTGGCGCGCTGGTGGACCCCTGGAACATCCTTGGTTTTCAAGGACTGTATCCCCTATTCCAGTCCCGAGAAGACAGCGTCCATGACCCGCGCGTCGACGAACTCCTGACCGTCATGGGTGACCTTTTCGAAGGCTACTCGACCGTTATGATCGAGGCGGCAGCACGCGGCGACGATGCGACCCGGACCAGAGCACACCATTCGCTTGAAATGCTGGCAGACTGGTGGGATCAGTTCGCTACGTTTGAAGTAAGCGACGTCAGAAAAGTACACGGTTCCGCGTCCCTCGAGTCGGCGGAGCATGTGGCGAGGGCGCTAGCGTTGTGGAAGCGGGCCGGTGGCTCCGAGCAGTTTGCCGGTCCGTCGGGGTCCGTGGCTTTCTGGCGCGGGCACCTCGAAGGATTCAAGACTCCGGTCGCGTTCGCCCGGGTGGTCAGTGCGCTCCTCGACCGCCAGGATTACCCGGCCTCGATGGCCCTGATCATGACTTGGTTGAGTCAGGCACCGAATGTACCACTGGGCGAGGAAGAACCGGCATTTGCCGATCAGGCCCGACGCTGGATGAACAAAGTACTGGCCCATGCCGAACAACCGGCCCGCCTCGTTGCACGGTTCTTCGAGCTACTCGAAGCGAATGCAGACGAGTACTGGTTCGTCCCTGAGCTTATGGGCGGCCCCCGGCCCGTTGCCGAAGCCGACGAAGAAGACCCCTACGGAGCCGCCTATGAAGGCATGACCTTCCGCGACTCCGCTAACGATGGCACCGAGGGAGCGCTGGCCGGGGGTGAAACCACTCACTTCTCGCTCGAAGACCAGTCGGAACGCCTCCGGGAGCGGATTCGGTTCCTTCACACTGTTGCGGATTTGCTTTTCGAGGCGAGTCGTGGCGGTGGAATCGTCGGGCCTTCGGGAGTCGCGTGGCGCGAACATGCCAATCTGCGGGCCAGGGAACTCGAAGCATTCGCCAATCTCGTGAATGAGATCGAGTTGCCGGCTCCGGACACTTCGTCATTTGAATCGTCTGTGGAGTACGACCGCCGTCGTGAGATGAAGGAGACGCTCGTCGAGGAGTCTCTGGCGGCCGCACTGGCATTCCGGCAGGCGGCCCGGATTCTGGGCTCGACCAAAGGAAAAACTGCCGGCGGATTCCCGTGGGAGCCGGCCGGAGCGGCACTCGAATTGGCCACCCGAACCGCGGAGCCCGAAAAGGTTCGGAAGAAGCTCGGCGAATTCCTCCGGACGTTTGGCGATGAGCCGCTTCTGTACGTGCCCATCGGCGCAGGTGGCGAACCGCAACAAGTTCTTCGGGCGCGGGCAGCGCAGTCGATACTGCTCACGCTTCTGGAACGACTACCGCGCCTCGGCCTGCTCCGCGAGACGTTTTTCCTGACACAACTTGCTCGAAAAATGGAGCAGAACGCGCCCCCGGAAGGCCGTCGGGTCACGGAGTTCGACCGGATTTTCCCCGTCGGCCTCCGAGGGAGCATTGAGACGCTGATCGACTCCGTCGAGGCCGAAGAGACCGAACCGGATGGAGCCCACATTCAGGAATTGCTCAACGCACTTACCGGCCCCTACCTGAACCTCTGGCTGAAACACAGCCAGTCGCTTCGACTCTCTATCCTCGAGACCATTCAGGGGTCGGCCGAATGGTTGCAAATCGAGAATTTCGTCCGGCGATACGGTGAAGAACTCTTTACGGCTCAGACCTTGAACCTCGCCAACCTCAGGGCCATCCTTCACCGCGGCATTGAATCGTGGGTCGAGCAACTTTCGGAGCAGAGTTCGGGGCCGGAGCGGTTCCTGGAGGACCTGGGTCGGTCACTCGACAAAGAGAAGGCCATCCGGTATCTCGAAGTCGTCCTTCAGGCAATTGCCGAGAACTACGACGAGTACCGCGACTATAACACGACAACCACGCAGTCGGACTACGGCAATAATCTGTTCCTACTCCTCGATTACCTCCGTCTCAAGTCGGCCTACGATCGCGACAACTGGCGGCTCAAGCCACTGCTGCTGACGCACGAGGTGCTCTGCCGACGGCGGCGCACTGCCGATGCGGCCCGGTGGCAGGAAGTGATCTCGGTTTACACTCGGGCACATTCCGAGCAACACATTCAGGAGCTCGGCCGTCTGGAAACCAAACACGCCTTGAAACTTCGGACGATCCGCGAGCGACTGGAGGAGCGATTCGTCGCATCGCTGGCTCAGGATCGACTGGCCGCCCTGCTGATTCCCCTCTGGGAATCGGCCAAGACCGGCGGCGAAGAAGCGGCCAGTCGGCTCAGTGCGTTTTCCACCGCATTGAAGCCGTTCACGTCCAACCCCGTGGGCGCGGGCTTGGAAACGCCGGACTGGATTCGGCGATTGGAACGCGAGATGGCACTGACCAAAGCACAGCGCGAGTCGCCGCCGACCGACAAATTCCCGGTCCCGCCCCTCGCCGCGCTGCGCCGCCAACTGACTGGGGATTGGCAGGAACGAAACGAGCTTCCATGATGCGGCACATTCTTTTCCTCTTCGTCGCGTTGGTGGCGGTCGGAGCAGCTTCGCACGAGGATCGCGGACCGGCCGCGGTGAATGTTCCTTATCGGCTGTCCAATTCGAAGCATGTGATCGTCCGCATCAAGGTGAACGACAAAGGGCCTTTCAATGTCGTACTGGACACGGGCGCGCCGGTGGTAGTTTTGACGGGAAAGCTCAGGGAATCACTGGGTATCACGATTGACAATTCGGGCTGGAGCACGCTGGATCGGCTGGAGGTCGAAGGCGGGATCAAGCTGGATCAAGTGACTTGCCGATTCGACGATCTCTATCAACTCGAGGGTATGAACGGACTCGGCCTTGCCGGGACGGAGATCCACGGACTCGTGGGCTATCCACTGCTATCGCAATTCAGGATTACGTACGACCTGACCAAGCCGTATCTGATCTGGCAAAAGACCGACTATGCCGTCGAAGAATTGCCACGACGTTCGGCCCGTTCGGCCGCCCCGGGCGGTCTCGACGCGTTAGGTGGCGTCATGAAAGGAATGGGAAAACTCCTCGGCCGGGACAAAACACAGGCTCCGACGCTGCGTGGCTTTCTGGGGCTGACCCTGGATCAGAACGGCGTCGTATCGGATGTGCTGCCGACGGGCCCCGCGGCACGAGCCGGAATTGAGCCGGGAGACAAAATCTCCAGCCCGGCCTCCCTTTCGAGCCTGCCTGCGGGGACGATCGCCACGATCCGTTTCACGCGTGGCGGCGAGGAAAGGGAAATTGCTGTCAGCCCCACGGAGGGCTTCTAATGCTCAGGCGGATGCTCCTGCTGACAACATTGGGAATGATGCCCCTCGCCGCGTCCGGCGAACCGCCCGCTGTCGAAATGACAGTTCCATTCGAGTTGTTGAAGACTCGTCACATCGCCGTCGAAGCCAAGGTCAACGGTACCGGTCCCTATCGGCTCATTTTTGATACCGGGGCTCCGGTGGTACTCCTTAACCAGAAAATTGCCCGCGAGTCTGGGCTACTTAAGGCATCGCGAACCAAAGCCTCTGCCAAGTCGTCGTTTCCCGGGCAATCCACGGTCGCCGAATTCTCTGTCGGCACTGTAAGTGCAAAGGACGTCCCGGCAACAGTGCTCGATCACCCGACTCTCAAGGCGATCGAACAGTTGACGGGTCCGGTCGACGGGATTGTGGGGTATCCGTTTTTCGGACGGTATGCCGTCACCATTGATTACGGAAGGAAGACGCTGACCCTGCGTCCGAACGGACATAATCCCGAGGATGTCACGCAGGCCATGATGAAATCGCTGTTTGGCCCGGCTGCCAAAAGCGTCGTCAGTCCGGCCGGGCAGTGGGGCATCGAGATGGCCAGGTCCCCGGAAAAGCCGGGCGTTGAAATCAAAACAGTCCACGCAGGCGGCGCGGCAGCAGCGGCCGGGCTGAAGGTGGGCGACCAACTTCTTACGGTGGCTGGCAGTTGGACAGATAGCCTGGGTGACTGCTTTCAAGTCGCTGAACGGTGTCCACCGGGCAAGCCGGTTCAGGTCGTCGTCCGCCGCGAAGGGCGCGAGGTCACCCTGACTCTGACACCGCGGGCGGGACAATAAGAGTCAACGATCCGGCCGCCGTTAGAACTGGAACTCCAAAGAGCTGATTTTCGTCGCGGATCCGCCCACGTCCACGGGAATAAGCTACCATTTGCATGAGTTTCGGCTGGACTGCAGAATGTAGTCCGGCCCGGGAGCGTTCATGACTGGCGCGGATTGGATCGAGCTTCTTCGGGCGTTTCCGCCGGAAAAGCAGAGCGAACTGAACCTGATGTCGAGAGCGGGCATCGAGTTCAGTATCGATTCTATTCTGCGCACCGAGCTTACCTACATATGTTTCCGTGGACGAATCGTCGGCAACACCGATGAGGGGCGGGTGTTTTTTACGCCTTACGACGAAATCGCATCGATTTACATCAATCGCTACGTCCGGGAAGACGAGGTTAACCAGATTTTTGCTCCAACAGCCTCGAGTGTTTCGGCTGCCGCAACGACTTCGGGAATAGAGGACACCGAGTCCGTTTTCTCGCAACTCATGGGAGTGTCGCCGCCCACCGGTGTCCCGACCACCTTCGTGCCGACTCCAACCTTGATTCCACCAGTACCCGGGACAGGGTCCGGCCTGATCCCGCGCGTTCCCGGAGTTTCGGCGGCTCGCCAGTCCGGACCGATGGGGTCGGGGCCAATTGGCGTGCCCGGCCCCTCACCTCCGCCAGCCGCGGCCAAGGCATCCGGGCTCATCCCGCCGCCTGTTGCATCGGGCACAGAACTGCCTCAGCCCAAGGGTTCAATTCTTGAACGGCTTCGCGCTCAGCGAGGGGCTGGACAGAAGAACGGCGGCGGTTGACGGCCGCGTAGTCGGAAACAGGCCTGCCGGATAAGCTCTTTTTATGAGCGTGGCCGCGCCTCCCTCTTTCGATCTCCCGAAACCGGAATCGCCGACCTCGGTACAGCCGGGCGGCTTCGGGATTTTTGTCCGCCTGGAATTGGCATGGGGATCAGTCCGTCGGGCGATCCTTAGCCACTTTTGCAAGGCACACTGCCAACGCTGGAGGTCCAAACTCCAAGGAGGGACGCCCGACCTGAGCGATGTCGTTGACTCGCGAGATCTGAAGTTTTTCCGAAACGTCAGCCCATTCTGGGTTAATCGAGCCGAGGACGATTACTACTCGCGGGAGTCACTGGGGTTCGCTCGATACGGGTTTGCGGAACTCGTCGGTTTCAGCGTTACGCTGGGAAGCCTGTTCCTCGCGATCAGTATTACGGCTGTCCTGATCACGCCGTGGATGCTCATCCCATCGACTGCCGTCGTGTTCCTCTGGCTGGAAGTGCTCTGGTTTTTCCGCGACCCGGAACGTGTCATTCCCGAAGACCCGCGGGCAGTCCTCAGCCCCGCTGACGGAACGGTCACTCATGTGGAGACGGTCGACGAGCCCGGTCTGGGACCGGGTACGCTGCGAATCAGCATTTTCCTGTCGGTGTTCAATGTCCACGGCAACCGCGTCCCGCTCAACGCGCGATTCCGGGAAGCACAGTATTTTCGTGGCCGCTACCTCGACGCCCGGCACCCGGACTGTTCGAAACAGAACGAACAGTTGTGGGCCGATTTCACGGGTAGCAACAACTTGGAGTTTCGAGTCAAACAGATTTCCGGGGCGATTGCCCGCCGCATCGTGTGTTTTGCCCGACCGGGCGAGGATTTTCGGGCCGGCGACCGGTACGGAATGATCAAGTTCGGGTCTCGAACCGAGTTCCTCTGCCCCGCCAACCGGGTCAAGGATGTTCTGGTTAAACCAGGTGACAAGGTCCGGGGGGGCGTCAGCGTGCTTGGGCGTCTGGCATAGGACAACTAAACCGCAGTCGTCGTCCGCTCCACTTCCCAGGTCAAGCCGTCTCGCCACACTTCGCGATACAGCGTATCACGTTCGACTGGATCGCGGCCTGCTTCGGCAATCAGCCGCTTCAAATCTTCCACTGCCAATTGCTGGGGCGAGTCCGAGCCAGCATCGTGGTAGATCTTTTCGTGGACCACCGTACCGTCAATATCGTCCGCGCCGAAACTCAAGGCGAGTTGAGCCGTCTTGACGCCGAGCATTACCCAGTACGCCTTGATGTGCGCAAAATTGTCGAGCATGAGACGGGCAATGCTGACCATCTTCAGGTCCATCACGCCACCCGCTTTCGGCAGATGCGAGAGCTTCGTATTCTCGGGATGAAATGCCAGCGGAATGAAGGTCTGGAAGCCGCCGGTCTGGTCTTGCAGACCCCTCAATTGGAGCAGATGGTCAATGCGGTGCTCCGGCTTTTCGATGTGACCGTAAAGCATCGTCGCATTGGATCGCAGGCCGAGTTCGTGAGCCTCGCGGTGGATGCGGAACCACGCTTCCGTATCCGCCTTGTGTTCGCAGATGATGTCCCGAACCTCGGGGTGAAAGATCTCTGCCCCGCCGCCCGGCAGACTCCCCAGACCTGCTGCCTTGAACTCGGCCAGGAGGTCTTTCGTGGGCCGACCCGTCAACCGTTGGAACCAGTCCCATTCCACGGCCGTGTAGGCTTTCAGGTGGAGCCGGGGATATGCCTCGTGAATGATCCTGACCACATTCAGATACCATTCGAACGGCAACTGATGGTGCAGGCCGCCGACGACGTGGATTTCCGTGGCACCCAGACGGTCGGCTTCCGCGGCGCGGGCGACAATCTCTTCGTCGGTCATGACGTAGCCGCGCGGCGACTTCAAGTCCGCGCGGAACGCACAAAACGTGCATCGATAGACGCAGACATTCGTCGGATTCAAGTGCTCGTTGATGTTGTAGTATGCTCGTCGGCCGTGCCGACGCTCGCGCACGAGGTTGGCCAAATCCCCAAGGAAAAACAGGTCTGCCTCGGTCTCCAGTGTAATCCCGTCGTCAAACGAAAGTCGCTCGCCGGACTCGACCTTGGAGCGGATGTCTGCCAGTCTCGTCGTCATGTCCGATTCTCCTGCATCGTATCCGTAACCGTATCCAGCACGCGAAAGTAACTACCCGGTCACCTTGGAAAGCCCGATCTCCAGTTCATGCCCTTCAACCTTGGCAGTTGTCTGATACCCGATTTCGGGAACGGGAGACCATCGGACCGCCTGGACTTCGCCGGCAATCGCCTCGCGATGGTCGGCGATGGATCTCGACAGGACGTCGGAATTCGTCGAGAAGTACAGAGAAATCTTGTCTTCCAATTCGAGCCCACCGGACTTTCGGGCCTCCTGCACGTGGCGGATGACTTCTCGAGCCAGTCCCTCCGACTTGAGTGAATCTGTGATTCGGACATCCAGTGCGACGTGGGTCCCACGATCGGCCACGCCGGACCAGCCCTGAGCCGCGCCATACTCGATGATCACATCGGCAAAGTCGAGCGGTACTCCGGCCAGTTCAACCGGAAACTTGATCGTGCTCGCGTCGAGCCCTGCCAGTTCCGCTTCTGCCTTCTTGAGGTTCGGCCCGAGTTTCGGCGCGGCCGACTTCTTGTTCAGCCTGGCGGTCGCCGTCAGCATGGGCGAGTCACGCCAGACGACATCCTTAATGTTAAGTTCTTCCATGATCTGCCCGGCAAATCGGGCCACAGCCCTTCGCTCAGCATCACCCCCGTTTACTTCCAGGCAGGCTAGCGGTTGCCGGACCTTGATCTTCACGGCATTCCGGGCGGCGCTTCCCAGCGTCACCAGTTTGAGAAGCGAATCGACATCTTCCGAGAGAACCTCATCGACAAGCGAAGGATCGACCTCCGGGTATTGCGTCAGATGAACGCTCTCCGGCTCGCCGGGCGGAAGGAGGTTCTGCCAGATGGTCTCCGAGAGAAATGGCGTAATCGGCGCGACGAGTTTCGCCAGCGTGTGAAGAACGTGGTACAGAGTCTGATAAGCTGCAAGCTTTTCATCCCGGCCCTTCGCATCCAATTCGGCAGTCTTGGCCCAGAACCGCTTCCGCGACCTGCGCACGTACCAATTGCTGAGGTGATCGTCGACAAAGCTCTCGACGGCTAGGCAGAGGCCCATGCTGTCAAACGCCGACAACGACTCCCGGCACCGACTGATCAACGACTGCAGGTCACTGAGAATCCAGCGATCGAGGTCATTTCGGTCGGCCACGGGCACGGTCGGAGCGGCCACATCGAAGCCGTCCAGTCGTGCGTAGTTCACGAAAAAGGCGTAGGTGTTCCAGAGTTTCAGGAAGAATCGCGCTCTTACCTCGTCGGCCGGGCCGTACCCGAAATTCAGGTTCGATGCCGGGTTGTGCCGCGCGTACAGCCACCGGCAGACATCGGCACCCATCTTGTCGGCGGCCTCTTCAAACGGGATCGAGTTGCCGTGGGATTTGTGCATCTCCTTGCCGTGTTCGTCGCGGACAAGGCCGTGCCCCAGGAGCACCCGGAACGGCGCTTCGCCTTCACCAAGCATCGTACTCATGGCCAGGAGTGAATAAAACCAGTTGCGGAATTGGCCCGGAAAGCTCTCGGTTATGAAGTCGGCGGGATACCACTGCCGCCAGTACTCGCGGTCTGTATTCCACTTCATCGTCGAAAACCCGACGATGCCAGCGTCGAGCCAAGGATTTCCGACATCGGTAATCCTTGACATCAAGTTACCGGTTTTCGGATTTCGGATTTTCACCCCGTCGACAAACGGTCGATGAGCCGACTGGCCCTCCATCTCCGGCCAACCTTCCACCGCCCGCGATGCCAACTCCGCTCGTGACCCGATGACCTCAAATTCGCCCGTGACGTCGTCGACCCAAATCGGAAGGGCGAGCCCCCAGTACCGCTTCTTCGAGATCATCCAATCGCCCATGTTGCGGAGCCAGTCCAGTTCACGGGCCTTCCCGTTGATACTGGCCGGGAGAAACGTCACCTGCTCGACCACTCGGGCGATCTCGTCCCGCCATCGCATGTCAATGAACCACTCGTCGACGAGGCGGTACAGCAACTCCGTTTTGCAACGCCAGCAGTGCGGATATTTGTGAACGTACCTTTCAATTGCAAACAGCCGATCAGTCGACTTCAGCCTCTCAAACACCGCGTCGGCCACCGTCGGGTCAACCGCGTTGCGTCCGGAGAGGTTGCCGAAACCTGGCTGAAAGTCGCCGGCTTCGTCGAGGGGTGCGACTGGGGGCAAACCGTGCTCTTTGCCGAGCGCAAAGTCCTCCTGACCACACCCGGGGGCGATATGGACGATTCCGGTACCCTCGGTGCTGCCGACGTCAGTCCACGGGATGACACGGTGGGCGGAGGCAGCCGACACGGCCGGCGCCCATTGCCGGTCCCGGACGACCGACGCCGTCTCGGCCGGGTACCCGTACGGTTGTTGTTGCGCCTCGAAATCATCGAACGGGCCGGCATACGCCCAGCCCAACATCTCCTGCCCCTTCAGTTCACCTTCAATCGCAAAACCGTCTTTGCCTGCCTTCTCTTTGAACAACTGTTCGATCGTTTTGAGATGCGGAACGCCCTCGAGCCAGTCTCGTTTTTTTCGGGCGGAAGTAGCACCCTCACTATCAGCGTCGTCGCTCCCGCCCTCCATCCGGTTGAACTTGAAGGCGTCTTTGGCGACGTAATAGACTTCATCCCTGAGCCGTACGCGCAGGTACGTCAGCTCGGGATTGACGGCAGCGCCGACGTTGCTCGTGAGCGTCCAGGGCGTTGTCGTCCACGCGAGCAGGTTTTCACCCGGACGGCCCATGAGCGGAAACTTGACGAAGACCGCGCGATGCTCGATGAGTTTGTACCCCTCGGCCTTCTCCTGTTCACTGATGCCAACGCCACACCGGCCGCACCAGGGCATCGCATCGTAGCCTCGGTAGATCAGCCCCCGCTCATGGCATTTCTTCAGAAACGTCCAGATTGTATCGTTGTTCTCCGCAGACATCGTGAAGTATGACTTCCGGTCACCAGGGTCCTTGGCCCAGTCGGCGTCCGTCCGATCCCAATCCATCCAATACCCCAGCCGGATCGACTGCTCGGTCTGGACGCGGGCAAACTTGTTGACGCGATCTTTGCAGAGTTGCACGAATTTCGCGATACTCGCCGTGCGATCGCCGGGTACGAGTTGTTCGATGTCTCGCTTGGTCTTCAGGCCGAGCTCTTTCTCGACTTCAACCTCGACCCACAGCCCCTGACAATCGAATCCGTTCTGGTAACGCAATTCGTGCCCGAGCATGGCATGGAATCGGTTGAAGATATCCTTGTAAGTCCGGCCCCAAGCGTGGTGAACGCCCATCGGATTGTTGGCCGTGATGGGGCCGTCAAGGAAGCTCCACCGCTTGCCGCCGGCGTTCTGCATTCTCAGCTTCGCGAAGATCTGCCGCTCGTCCCACCAGCGGAGCAACTCCCGCTCCTGCGCGGGGAAATCGACCTGCGTGTCAACTTTCTCGAACCGGGCCATCGCGGCTCCTCGGAAGTTTGCGGGACCGTAGAATTCTAAGGAAATGTCACCGCCGCTGCGACTCGCCGTCCTACTCTCGGGTTCGGGCCGAACCCTGCAAAACCTGCTGGATCAGGAACGGCGGAACGATTGGCCCGCCCGGGTGGTCGTGGCCATTTCCAATCGCGCGGACGCATACGGCCTCGTCCGGGCCCGCGAACACGGTGTTCCCACTGCCGTGGTCACGCGAAAGGAGAATCCGGGCGACGAATTCAGCCGGCGAATCTTCGACGCCTGTCGCGATGGGGGCGTTGATTTGGTGTGCCTCGCCGGCTTCCTGCAACTTTTGGCAATCCCCCCGGATTTCTCGGGAAGGGTCGTCAACATCCACCCGTCGCTCCTGCCAAAATTCGGTGGTCCCGGCATGTATGGCCTCCACGTCCACGAGGCGGTGCTTGCGGCCGGCGAATCGGAGTCGGGCTGCACCATTCACTTCTGCACAGACCAGTACGATCAAGGGCAGGTAATTCTTCAGAAGCGAGTGCCGGTCTTGAGTGACGACTCGCCGGAATCGCTCGCCGACCGGGTGTTTGCCGCGGAATGCGTCGCGTATCCCGAGGCCATATGTTTGCTCGCGGCCCGGTGATTGTCGGCCGGCCGGTCAGAGATTGGCCGCAATATCAGTTCGGTAGACCATTCCCTGAAACCTAATCTTCGCGACCGCCTCGTAAGCCGTTCGGCGTGCCGAAGCGATGTCGTCGCCCGTTGCCGTCACAGCCAGCACCCGGCCACCTGCCGTACGAACGCGGCTGTCGTCCATGACTGTGCCGGCATGAAAGACCTTGACCCCTGACACCTTGTTGGCCTCGTCGATACCTTCAATGACCTTGCCCGCGGCGTATTTGCCCGGATATCCCTCGCTCGCCAGAACGACCGTCACGGCCGGCCGGGGATCCCAGTCAATCCCGTCGGCCGCGAATTCACTCAATTGATCCAGGGCAACCGCTTCCAGCAATGAGACGAGATCCGTCTTCAGCCTCGGCAAAATGCACTGAGTCTCCGGATCACCGAACCGGCAGTTAAACTCAAGCACCATGGGTCCCCGCCGCGTGTTCATGATGCCGGCATACAGCACCCCGCGGTACGGCGTCCGCTTGCGCTTCAATGCGTGAATCGTCGGGACAAACACTTCTTCTTCGACTCGCCGGAGCAACGCAGCATCCGCCAAAGGCGCGGGCGAATACGCGCCCATGCCTCCCGTATTTGGTCCCAGATTGCCGTCGCGAAGCCGTTTGTGATCCTGAGCCGACGGCAGCATGACAATTGAACGACCGGAAACGAGTGCCAGTACACTCAACTCGTCGCCATCGAGTCGTTGTTCAACGACGACTTGCCTGCAAGCCGCTCGGCCGAACTCCTCGCGGACCATGATTCTGTCGATGGCAGCAATCGCTTCCATCTTGCTGCCACAAACGATGACACCTTTCCCGGCCGCCAAACCATCGGCTTTGACGACCAAAGGAAACTCGCGGGCCTCGATCCAGGTCCGGGCATGGTCTGGCCGGTCAAACACCTGAAAGTCAGCGGTCGGTACGTCTGCATGTCGCATCAGTCGTTTCGAGTAGACTTTGCTGGCTTCAATCTGGGCGGCCTCGCGCGACGGGCCGAAAACTGTAAGGCCAGACTTCTGGAAGGCGTCTGCGATCCCGTTTGCAAGTGGGTCTTCCGGCCCAATGATCGTCAGGCCGACGTTTTCCTTTTTGGCGAACCGGGTGAGCTTCTCGAATTCGTGCGGTTCGATGGGGACGTTGACGCCCTCGTCGCCGGTACCCGCGTTGCCGGGAGCGACGAAGATCGTGCCGGCCCGGGGCGACTTGGCGAGTTGCCAGACCAAGGCGTGCTCGCGTCCACCTTTTCCGACCACCAGCAGATTCGTTTTGTCACCCACGCGATCATTCCTCGACCTTGTGGTCACGATACGGACGGTCCGCCGTGCCGTCCGATTCCGGTCAGCCAAACTACTCTCTGCCCCGTCCACGGTCCGCCGAAGCTCTGGTTCGCCAACCAAGAGCATGCACATCTAATCAGACAGCATGAGTCGCAAACCATTACCATGTAATGCTTTACGCATTATCCCACCAAAAGCCGCGTGACGATTATTCGGGTCGTTCGGGCAAGATTTCACAATAGCCACACATTTGACGAAACCCCCGGTGATTCTTGATGTTCGGACAGGGTAACCTAGGTGCGGGGCCCCAACGGACTTTCGACGGCGGAATACCCGGCTGTTAGAATGGGGTCGGAAGTGATCGAAACTCCGCCCCTCTGGTGTCAACATGCGAACAGCCACAATCAGCTTTCGCGAAATCGTCCGTCCACACGATCCGGTGCTGACGCAGGTTCGTTGGCTCTACGAGCATACGATCAGTGCGTCCGAGCGCATTCCTTGGGAGTGGCTCTCCGGGTCCGTCAGCGCGATGCCCTGGCAGCTTAGGCGGTCCCACCTCATCACGGCCGAACGCGATACAGCGAGATCCAATCTGCTCGGATTCGTGACCGGATCTTATCTCGCGAGGTACGGCGGATACCTGTCGTACGTAGCGGTCGATCCGCGGGCGCGAGGCC
Organism: Gemmataceae bacterium; assembly: GCA_019694755.1. GTDB lineage: Bacteria > Planctomycetota > Planctomycetia > Gemmatales > Gemmataceae > JAIBBI01. Next base: position 61,286 of record JAIBBI010000006.1, on the reverse strand, counting down.
GGGGAGTCGGCGCGGCGTTGTATCGCGCCCTGATCCGCAGGCTCCGACGATCTGCCAATTCGCTTGAGCGCGAACTGCCCTGCCTCGTATGGGATAGCCGGCCGCCAAGCCCTTCGGACGGGCCGGAAGCCCGCGTCAATTGGGAGCGACGACTGCATTTGTTCAAGAAGGTTGGAGGGTACTGGATTGAAGGAATCCAGTTCACGTCACCCAATTACCTGAGCCCTCAGGCGGGCGACGTACCGCTCGAGTTCTTCCTGAAGCCCGTCGACGACTCGGCCAGCGACTTCAACGAGGGTCGGCTGCGGCGGATCGTCCGTGGCCTGCTGAAGCAGGTCTACCTGTTGGATATCGACGGCGAAGACGGCGAAATGCTCCGCGAATACGCCCCTCTCCGCCTGAAGCGGATTGCCTAGGGCATGGGCGCCCCCCCTGCTCCGTTGCGCCGGCAGCGAATTTCGGCGCAGTGGGTGGCGAGTCCGGGCCGAACTCCCATCGCTGACGGCGTCATCGAAATCCTGGGCGATTCGGTAATCTCCGTCGGGCCGTGGGACCGGCAACCCGTTGACATCAGGCTGGACGACGCGATCATTCTTCCGGGCCTCGTCAACGCACACACTCACCTCGACCTTTCGGGAGCGGCGGGACAAACACCGCCGCGGCCAAACTTCGGTCAGTGGCTGGAGTCCGTTGTCGGATTTCGACGATCCAATCCCGAAGATGTTGTAATCCCTGCGATTGCTCAGGGGATCACACAATTGGCCGGCAGCGGAACGACGCTGGTCGGGGACATTTCATCGTGCGGGTCGTCGCTTCCGCTCATTGCAGCCTCGGGAGTTACCGGAGTCGTTTTCCGCGAACTGATCGGCCTGTCGGAGAGTCGTAGTCAAACGGCGATGTCGCATATCTCGCGGGGTGAGCCACTGAGCCCCCATGCTCCGTATTCGTTTCGATTTCAGAGTCTGGGTTGCCTTCCCGCCGATGTTCCGCTGGCCATGCATGTCGCAGAATCGCCGGAGGAAGTGAAACTACTAGATCATCGCTCCGGGCCGATTCGGGAGTTTCTCGAGCGGCTCGGCGCATGGGACGAATCGGGCCTTGCTCCTTCGATCGAGGATGTCGTCGAAACGATCTCAAATCGCAGCGGACCGACCTTGCTGATTCATGGGAACTACCTCCGACCCGAGGTCAAGCTGCCGCCGAATCTTTCCATCGTCTTCTGCCCACGGACCCATGCCGCGTTCGGCCACGAACCACACCCTTTCCGCAAGATGCGCGATCTCGGTGTACGTGTATCTCTCGGCACGGATTCCCTCGCTTCGAATCCGGACTTATCGGTACTTAACGAAGCCCGGTTCCTGTTTCCTCAATTCCCGAATTCGGACGCGCTGCTGCAAATGATAACGAGCGACGGCGCAATATCGCTTGGATTCAAGGATCGCGGCCGACTGGAGCCGGGCTCCCGGGCCGACCTGTGCGCGGTTCAGATCGGAGCATCCACCGCAAATCCGCTGGAAGAGCTGTTTGCCGGCGAAGGTCGCGTCGTCGCAACTTGGACCGGTGGAATGAGAATTGCCTGATCGGCACAATCCGCACGCCGGCCCCGGCGAAACCCATTCATACGCTTGCAATCCAGTCGCGGCCGTCCTATCAGATAGGTACTCTGGATAAGCTGTAACCGATACGATTCTTCAGGAGGGCCAAGCCATGCCGATGGGCTATTTGAGCCTGGTCCTCCATGCGCACCTTCCTTTCGTCCGTCACCCCGAGTACGACGATTGTCTGGAAGAAGATTGGCTGTTCGAGGCGATCAGCGAGACCTACATTCCCCTGCTCGAAATGATGGAGGGTTTGGAGCGCGATCAGGTCGAGTGGAAGCTGACCATCAGCGTTTCGCCGACGTTGGCAGCCATGCTGGCCGATCCACTTTTGCAATACCGGTATGTTCGGCACCTCGACAGCCTGCTGTCGCTGAGTCACAAGGAGCTGGAACGTACTCGTTGGAATCCGGAGTTTCTCGCACTGGCCGAGATGTATCACGCTCGATTTCAGCGATGCAAGCAGCTTTTCGTCAACAAGTACGGCAACAACCTGCTCAATGGCTTCAAGTATTATTTCGAGCGCGGCAACCTCGAATTGATGACCTGTGCGGCTACTCACGGCTTCATGCCGTTGATGCCCAATGAGCGTGCCCGTCGTGCCCAGATCGAGATTGGTTGCCGGGAATTCGAGCGTCATTTCGGCCGCCGGCCGCAGGGGATCTGGCTGCCCGAGTGCGGCTACGTGCCCGGCGTTGATCGATTGCTCAAAGACGCAGGAATCCGCTATTTCTTTGTCGAGACACACGGCGTCCTGCATGCGAAACCGCGGCCGCGCAATGGTGTCTACGCCCCGGTCGCGTGTCCGGAAACCGGAGTCGCGGCGTTTGCCCGCGATGCGGAGTCTTCCAAACAGGTCTGGTCGTCAATCGAGGGATACCCCGGAGACGCCGCCTACCGCGAATTCTATCGCGATGTCGGATTCGATCTGGATCTCGATTATGTCAAGCCGCACCTGCATTCGCTGGGTGTGCGCACGAATCTTGGAATCAAGTATTACCGCATCACCGGTCCGGGGGATCTGAGCCAGCGACTGCCGTATGACAGGCGGGCCGCGCTCCGCAAAGCAGCCGAACATGCGGCCAACTTCGTCTTCTACCGCGAGAAACAGGTCGAATGGCTGGCAGGTCAGATGGACCGGCCGCCGCTGATCGTCGCGCCTTACGACGCCGAGTTGTTCGGCCACTGGTGGTTCGAAGGGCCGGAATGGATCAATTTCCTGCTACGGAAACTTGATTCCGACCAGGATACCGTGAAGTCTCTGACGCCCCGGGAATACCTGGATCGATTTGCCGGTGGTCAGGAAGCGCAGCCTCCCATGTCAACCTGGGGAGCGAACGGTTACAACGAGGTTTGGCTCGACCCGAGCAATGATTGGATTTACCCGCACCTTCACGAAATTGCCGACCGGATGACGGCGCTCGCCGATGACAACCCCTCACCGTCACCACTCCGTCGCCGCGCGCTCAATCAGGCCGCACGTGAACTGCTCCTGGCACAGGCCAGCGACTGGGCGTTTATCATCAAAACCGCGACCATGGCCGAGTACGCCGCGAACCGCACGAAGTGGCATGTACACTATTTCCTGCGTTTGGAAGAACAAATCGCAGCCGACACGATCGACGAGGGATTCCTTGCCGATCTGGAAGCCCGGCACAACCTCTTCCCTGAAATCGACTTTCAGTTATACTCGGAATAGCAGCAGGGCCAGACCCGAAAGCTGCACCCTCGGCCCCGCGGCGCATTGAACGGGCCAATAATTCCGCCGCAATCACTCCCCATGGCTGACCTGAAACTCCGGCAGGCGATCGCCCACGAGGCGGCGCGCCTCATGTACGACCGTGTCGAGAGCGAGTATTACACGGCAAAATGGAAAGCCGCCCGGCGACTGAGCCGGGGAAGGTGCAAACCGGAGGATCTCCCGAGCAACGCGGAGATTCGCCAGCTCATCCAGACCTTTGCCCATCTGCACGAAGGCGATCGACGAACCGACAATCTGAAGGCGATGCGGTTCGCCGCGTTGCGGATGATGCGCGAACTGCGGCTGTTTCGACCCCGACTGATCGGGAGCGTGCTGACCGGTCACGTGCGTTCGGGTTCCGACATCGACATCCACGTGTTCAGCGATTCCACGGACGCCGTCGTCCAGATCATCGAATCGCTCGACCTCCGGTACGAGATTGAACGCAAGACGGTGCGAAAAGACTTCGAAGCTCGGGAGTACACCCACATCCACGTGACGGACCGGTACGAGTTCGAATTGACCGTGTATGCGGCCGACCTGTCCCGCCATGTGTTTCGCAGTTCCATCACGGGCGGACCGATCGAGCGAGCCAGCATCGGCGAACTGGAGAAGTTTCTGACCACGGAGTACCCGGAGGTTGACCTCGAGACGCTCGAAACGACGTGCCACGGAGCACAGGACCCGTTTCCAATATTCCGGCTCCTACTTCTCCCCCTGGAAGGGGTCAAACAGTCGGCCGAATACCACCCGGAGGGCAATGCGCTATATCACTCGCTTCAAGTATTCGAGCAGGCTCGGGAAGCGCAACCGTATGACTCGGAATTCCTTCTGGCCGCGCTCTTGCACGACGTGGGGAAAGGAATCGAACCGCGAAATCACGTCGAAGCGGCATTGCGATCGCTTTCCAGCCACGTGACGGAACGGACGGCGTACCTGATCCGGCATCACATGGACGCGCACGAATACAGGGACGGGACACTTCCGGAACGACAGCGACTGAAACTTCAACGATCGGAGGATTTCGACGACTTGTTGCTGCTGGCAGAATGCGACCGCGCCGGTAGGCAACCCGGCGCGGTCGTATGTTCTATCGACGAGGCACTCGATTACATCCGGTGTCTCGAACGAGACAACGAAGGATGATCGGGCGGTCAGTCGACCATGAAGTAGTCGCGCGGGCTGCGAACGTACGGGCTCGTCGGGAAGCCGAGCGGTGCATACGCGCGGTGTGAGGGAGCGCTCGACGGGCAGGGCGATTTGATCCAGTCCCAAATCCCGAGATTGAACGTGTTGCAACCCGAACCACAGCCCGAATCACACCCCTTGGAAAACAGGCTGGGGGCGGACGATCCGCAACCGCAGGACGAAGTCCCGAATCGGGCGAACGGATTCACCCATCCGGTGGAACAGCCGCCGGTCGCCGGGCCGCACGACGAGCAACCGGCACCCGGCGGGTTGGCGTGAACGCTGGCAGACAGGGCGATCAGTGCCCCAAACCCGAGCAGCAAATGGCGCATGGCGAGTCCTTTCGAGTACCCTTCCGTGGATTCAACCGCACAAAAAGAATCGTCGTTTCGGCCAGCCGGCGTTTTGCAATCCGCACGGCCTTATCGAAGTTTCGCGCCGGTGCATTCCAGATGTGCCGGTTATCCGAAGTGATCAGATCATACCGAAGGCGTTACGGAATTTGACGGTTGTAAGGACCACGAACACCATGGAAGCGGCGATCACGCCGAAGAGGATCATGGCGACCGACAGAACCCAATTGAGCATCGGGTTCTCGTCCGGCCGCATGTTGACGAGTAGCTGCTGCATTTCCCCCTCCACTTTCCGGCGGAGGTCGTGGTAATCGCCGTGCCACTGGAGGGTCACGTTGCAACTGCCCGGCAGAGGCTGGACCACCAGCCATGCCGGCGTCGGTCGCGGTTCTATCTCCGGCCGGGGCGGAATCTCGGCTCCGGGTTGGATCGGGAGTGCCGGTCGCCAAGGGCGTCGGCCGGATTCGTGTGCCTTTAAGAGTTCATACCCCCGGTCCGTCTTTTTCCAGACGATCGCAAGGCGACCGAAAACCCACTCCAACGCCGCAGCGAAATGAGGCACGTCGACGTTGTACAGCACGGTTACATGCCTTCGGCGACTGATGAGAAAGGCGCACGCCGCGACGACGAAAACGAAAAAGCCTGCCCAAGCGGCCAAAGCAAGCACGTTGCCTTCGCCGCTCAGCGTCCGCCAGTCGGCCACGCGGCCATGAAGCAGATATCGCCGCCAACTGCCGTTGAGGCCGGCCAGGATCATCGGGCCGCCACCGAGGAGAAAGCCGGACGTGGCCAGGAGGACCCCGGCGAAATCCCAAGGGCCCGGGATCATGCTTGCCCGCCGTCGACTGTTGAGGCCTATCAGGAGTAGACAATAGACCAGCATGGGAAAGAGCCCCACGATGCCGGCCAGAATGATGCGTTGCGCAGGTACGTTCATGCCTTGTCCCATCATAGGTTACGTCGCGGACGAAGCAATCGCGATTGACCGTCACCTGCGGTCCGGGTATGCCCGGGCGGCAGTCGATTTCAGGGAGGCAAGGTCATGCGCGGATACAAGTACGGTTGGCTCGCGGCAGTAGCGACGGCAGCGGCCATGGGTTGCGGGTCCGGAAGTGCGCCGTCGCCGACCAACTCTGCCAAGCCGACCCCAGCGCTCTCCGTTGCCAATCCGGGTGATACTGCTACGGTGCGCCCGACTGTAAACGTCGATCAGATCAACCTGAATCAGCCCTTTTCCGAGGCCGTGACCGAAGAAAGCCCGGGAAACCAACAGCTCCCGCCTGATCGCACGATGACTGGACTTTCGACGGGCAAGGTCCGGCTTGAGGTCCAGAAGCTCTGGGATTCCGTGCGGTTTACCACCAGCGATGGTAAGCCGATTGCCTACCGGGCAGTGTTTACGACCGACTCGGGCACATTCAGCGTCGCGCTTCGCCCGGAGATTGCTCCGAATCACGTACGCAACTTCGTTTGCCTCGCGAGGGCGGGCTATTACAACGGGCTGGTTTTCGAACACGTCATTCATCAACAGGGTGACGACACGCCGGATTCGCAACTCGATCTGATTGAAGGCGGCTGTCCGGTAGGAACAGGTGAGCCCGGCGTGGGTCACCTCGGCTACTGGCTCAAGCCGGAATTCTCCGAAACAGTCCTCCACGAGCCGGGTGTCCTCGGAGCGTTTCACGACGACAGCCCCGAAAGCGCGGCCTGCCGGTTCTATGTCGCACTCACAAAAGCGCCGGCCATGGACGGGAATTTCACCATCTTTGGTCGCGTGGAGACGGGTCTGGATGTCGTCCGTATGATATCGAAGCAACCGAATGTCGAGGGAACGGTGCAACCGGTCAAACCGGTCGTCATCCGTTCGGTTGTCATCGAGACTCGGGAGGGTCGCTGAAGGATATCGCGGACACCCTCCGGTCTGGGCAAATATGCCCGCGGGACTCGGGGAGGGGTTCCACGCACAAGGCAGTTGTGAACCTGGTCAGGCCGGAAGGTGCAGCCATAAACAATGATCCTTGGTGCAGTGGGAGCGCCTCTTCTCGCGAACCGCGGGCACCTTGTTTTCCGGCCCGGGCGATCGGGCCAGAGCCGCCATGGCGAAGAAAAAACCGGAAGTCGAACCGCAGGAAGCCGTAGCGGCCGAGTACACCGTCGTTGCGCGTCGTTATCGCCCGCAGCAGTTTGAAGAATTGATCGGTCAGGAATCCTCGGCCCAGGCGCTCATGAACGCGCTGTCCGGTGGCCGGGTGGCCCACGCCTACCTTTTCACCGGCGCCCGCGGGGTCGGAAAAACCTCGACAGCCCGCATCCTCGCTAAAGCTCTGAACTGCGAAAAGGGGCCCACTCCCCACCCGTGCGACTCGTGCGCGATCTGTCGGAGTATCGCCACTGGCGAGGATGTCGACGTACTCGAAATCGACGGGGCGAGCAATCGCGGCATTGATGAGGTTCGTGAATTGCGGGCCAACGTGCAGTTCCGACCGTCGCGTGGCCGGTTCAAGATCTACATCATCGACGAAGTCCACATGCTGACCACGCCGGCATTCAACGCCCTCCTGAAGACTTTGGAGGAGCCGCCGGCCGGGGTGAAATTCATCTTCGCGACCACCGAGGTGAACAAGATCCCCGTAACGATACTTTCACGATGTCAGAGGTTTGATTTCGGCACCATTCGGACGGAGCGGATTGCCGCACATCTGAAATCGATCGTTCAAAAAGAGAATCGTGAAGCGGACGACGGAGCCATCGCATTGATCGCTCGCCGGGCGGCCGGCTCGATGCGCGATGGGGAATCGTTACTTGATCAGCTACTCTCCTTCGGCGAGCCCGTGACTCCGGAGTTGGTCCATAAGTTGCTTGGCACGGCCGCGGCCGAACGGATCGCTGCAATCGCACAAGCCGTGCTGCGCCGCGAGCCCCGCGTTGCTTTGGAGGCCATCAGCGAGTCGCTCGCCGAAGGAGTCCAGGCCGGAGAACTGCTCGATCAGATGATCGAATTCTGGCGGGATATGATGCTCGTCCAGAGTTGTGGGCCCGAAGCGCCGGGACTCACCAACCCGACATCCACGCTGCAATCGGTGCTCTCCACGGCAAACCTGGATGCCGTACTCGCCGGGCTCGATATTCTGGCCGGCACGAAGTCCCGCCTGAAATTCTCGACGTTTCCGCGCCTTCTTGTCGAAATGGCGGTCGTGAGGCTGGCACGGCTCGATCAGATACTCGGCGTAGGTGATATCTGGGGAATGTTGCAATCCGGCGGAACGCCAATGCCGGCCGCAGAACGGCTGGCGACATCGATTGGCTCAACCCCCACCGCCACCGAGGCGGAAAAAAAAAAGAGGCTGAGCCGGAGTCCCGCGCCGAACCTCTGAACGCCAATTCGCTGCAACTCATTTGGAAAGAATTACTTCGGTCGGTAGGACCCATGCTGGGGGGCGATCTCGAGAAAGCCACCGCTCCTGCAATTTCTGGGCCAAATCTCCTAGTGATTACGTTTCCGTCCGGATACAATCGTCAGTATTCGACCTGTTCGGAGCCCAGTCGAGTTCAGCGGGTGCAGGACGCACTGCTGAAACTGACGGGTGAACAGTGGGCGGTTAAATACGAGATCCGTCCGCCCTCGGCTGACCAGAGCAATCCGCAATTGGTGCCGGAAGCGGTAACGGTCGCTGTCGCGAGCACTGTCGACCAGCCGCTCTTCCAGGGCCTGAAGGACCATCTCGACGCCCGAATGGTCCGCGTTGACGACGGGTTCGGAGCGACAGCCCCCGTGCTGGCAATCGACGACGACACGGAAACGGCACAGGATTGGGCGGAGGAGGACTGACATGTTCAAGGAAATGAGTGCCCTGGCCGGATTGATGGGCAAACTTCCCCGCATCAAGGAAGAAATGGCCAACTTCCAGGCCAAGGCCGGAGAGATTACGGCCGAGGGGAAAGCTGGTGGCGACATGGTCGTCGTGCGTGTCAACGGAAAAATGCAGGTTCTCTCGCTCCGCCTCGACCCTGCCACTGCCCCGATGCATGATCGCGAGATGCTCGAGGACCTGATCAAAGCGGCAACGAACCAGGCGCTTGAAAAGGTCCGTTCCATGCTCGCCGACGAGGCCCGCCGTGTCGCCGAGGAGATCGGCCTCCCGCCCGGCCTGTCCATTCCCGGATTGAGCTGATGGCCAGTGAGCCGGCCGGAGCAGTTGAGCGGTTGGCCGCGGCACTGACGCGGCTGCCAGGGATCGGCCCCAAGTCAGCGGAGAGAATCACGCACTTTCTCCTGACAGGGGACCGCGACGTGGCCGCGATGTTGGCGGCAGCCCTGAAGGACGTGATTGAAAAGGTGCATCCCTGCCGCGAATGCTTCAACCTGACGGAAGGCGCGGTGTGCCGGATTTGCAGCGACGCCCGACGCGACGGCTCGACGGTTTGCGTCGTGGAAACTCCTCGGGATCTCGCCATGCTGGAGCGGGCTGCCACTTATCGCGGCCTTTATCACGTGTTGGGCGGCAGGTTGGCACCACTCGACAACTTCGGCCCCGAAAAGCTCACGGCCGACGCCCTGCTCCGCCGGGTGCAACGCGGCGAAATACGCGAAGTAATTCTCGCGACGAATCCGACGTTGGAAGGCGACGGCACCGCGCTGTATGTCTCCAACCTGCTCGCCAATACCCAGGTCCGGATCACGCGACTGGCCCGAGGTTTGCCCTCGGGATCGACGCTTGAATTGGCCAATGCCCAAATGCTCACCGACGCTCTGGACGGACGCCGGGCGTTTTGAGGGACCGCATGAGCGGAATGAACCTGAACCTGCATCTCGGCCAGCGGCTGGAACAGCGGCAGATTCTCGCGCCGCGCATGATCCAGTCGATGGAAATCCTTCAACTGCCCATAATGGCGTTGGAAGAGCGGCTCCAGCAGGAGTTAGTCGACAATCCCGCACTGGAGTTGCGCGAACCGAGCGCGGATGACTTCGTCGACCCCGCGGCCGAGGGCGACGACGGACCCAATCCCGATGGCGTCCTGGTGATCAAAGACGATGCGGCCGACGACTTCAATCGATTGGACAATTTCGAGCACCACCTCGGCGAACCGCTGAGCGAGGATCACCGGCCATCAAGGTCTTTTCTGGAAGAGGCGTCCGACCGCAAACAGGACGTGATGGCCAGTGCGCCGTCGCGGCCGCAATCGCTTCAGGAATACCTTGAAGAACAGTTGGCGTATCTCGAAGTCCCGGAACGCGAGTTACAGATACTTCGATACGTCATCGCACACATCGATGCACGCGGCTACCTTGACTCGCGAGGACCGGAAGGGTCCGACCCGCTACAGGAGTTGGCTCGAAATTTTCCGGAAGGCACGGTCGATCGGGATGAGATTGAAGACGCCCTGACGACCATCCAGAAACTCGACCCCCCCGGTGTGGGCGCCCGTGATCTGAAAGAGTGCCTTCTGCTTCAATTGACCCCGGAAGTACCTCACCGCGACGTGGTCCGCACGCTGATCCTGAATCACATGCCGGACGTCGAGCATAATCGACTGCCCGTGATCCAGAAGCGGACCGGACTGCCGATTCAGACCATTCAGGAAGCGATTGCCGCACTGCGACAATTGAACCCGAAACCCGGGTCGGCGTTTTCCAGCGAGAACATTCCTTACGTCACGCCGGATGTCATCGTTGAACGCACTGAGTCGGGCGATTACGAAGTGCGCCTCGTGGACGACTGGCTGCCAGACGTTCACGTCCCCCGGTCCGTCATCGAAATGGCCCGGAATCGCGATAACGACCCTGAAGCCCGCAAGTACATTCGCAACAAGATCCAGGCGGCCACATGGATTCTCGACGCCGTCCGGCAGCGAAAATACACACTGGAACGCGTCACCCGCGAGATCGTCCGCCGGCAGAAAGCGTTCCTCGATCTCGGGCCGGATCACATCGAGCCGCTCAAGATGCAGGACATCGCCGATGCCATCGGAATTCACGTGACGACAGTTTCCCGCGCGGTCGACGACAAATGGGTCGAGACACCCCGCGGCATCTTTCCCCTGAAGCGTTTCTTTGGCGGTGGCACTCAATCGGCCACGGGCGAAAACATCGCCCGGGAGACGATCAAGAACAAGCTCATCGAAATGATCAATTCCGAGGACAAGTCGGACCCGCTCTCGGACGACGCCATCGAAGCGATGTTCGAGGCGCAGGGCCTTCAGGTCAAGCGGCGAACGGTGACCAAGTACCGCAAGATGCTGGCGATACCATCGTCCCGCGAACGCCGGGACTGGTCGCTCCCGCGAAAGCACGCGGACTCGCCCTTGCCGGAAGAACCGGACACACAACCTACCACACCCGACGAACCCACAGATGAATCCTGAAGCCATTCAGTCGAAAGCCGAGTCGATCCGCCTGGGTGGCGGCAAGAAGGCCATTGAGCGTCAGCACGAGAAAGGTCGGCTCACGGCCCGTGAACGGATTGGCTTGCTCGTCGATCCAGGGACGGAGTTGTTTGAGATTGGCCTCTGGGCGGCGCACGGCATGTACGTCGAGTGGGGCGGCGCGCCCTCGGCCGGGGTCGTAACCGGGATCGGGCTGGTCCACGGCCGGGAGGTGATGATCATCGCCAACGATGCCACCGTAAAGGCTGGTGCGTTTTTCCCGATGACGTGTAAGAAGGTACTCCGCGCCCAGCGAATCGCCCACGAAAACCGGTTGCCGTTAATCTACCTCGTCGACTCGGCCGGCGTATTCCTGCCGCTTCAGGACGAAGTGTTTCCCGACGAGGACGATTTCGGCCGGATCTTCCGCAACAACGCCGTCATCTCGGCGGACGGCATTCCGCAAATTGCCGCCATCATGGGTAACTGCGTGGCCGGAGGCGGCTACCTGCCTGTGATGTGCGACAAGTTGCTCATGACAGAAGGAAGCGGCCTCTATCTGGCAGGCCCCGCCCTCGTCAAGGCAGCGATCGGCCAGACCGTCAGCCACGAAGACCTGGGCGGTGCGGCCATGCACGCGGCCATCAGTGGGACGATCGATTTCCGGGAAAAGGACGACCCGGGGTGTATCGAGCGACTTCGCCGGCTTATCGAGTCCCTTCCCGACGATAGCCACAAGGTTGACTTTCACGCGGAATCGGGACACGCCCCGAAACCGCTGGCGGAAATCACCCGCCAACCCGAATACGACATGCACGACGTACTCCGCGGGGTCCTCGATGCCGCCCCGTTCGACGAGTACAAAGCAGAATTCGGTCAGACGCTTGTCTGCGGCTACGGCCGACTTGGCGGATTACCGATCGGCGTCGTCGCGAATCAGAAGAAACGCTGCAAATCGGCGTCCGGCCTGCTTCAGTATGGCGGCGTGATCTATGTCGATGCGGCCGATAAGGCGGCCAGATTCATCATGGATTGCAACCAGAGCCGGATTCCTATCCTGTTTGTCCAGGACGTTAACGGTTTCATGGTCGGTAAAGAGTCGGAACAGGCCGGGATCATTCGTGCCGGCGCCAAGCTCGTCAACGCCATCAGCAACAGCGTTGTTCCGAAGATTACATTGGTCGTTGGCGGCAGCTACGGCGCGGGCAACTACGCATTGTGCGGCAAGGCTTTTGACCCGCGGATGATTCTCGCCTGGCCGACAGCCAAGTACGCCGTGATGGGCGGGCAGCAGGCTGCCAATACGCTGCTCGACGTCCAGATTCAGACTCTAAAGAAGCGTGGCCATGAGCCGGACGCCAAGGAACTCGAAGAGTTGCGTGCCAAGGTTGCCGCGTCGTATGCCGAGCAGACGGACATCGACTATGCGGCCGCCCGACTCTGGGTGGACGCCATCATTGCCCCGGAAGACACACGGGCCGTACTCCTGCGTGCTTTGAGCGTGGCCGTCCGGCACGATGCCGGCAAGCCGTTCAAGACCGGCGTCTTGCAGGTTTAGCGATCATTCCGCGGCCCGGGTCCGCCCGAGTGCCACGTCAAACTCGCTGAGCAGCGGCACGAGCATGGCCGCGATGGCAAATCCGAAGCTGCCCGTCACGACAAGAAACGGCACGAGTGGCGGTGTGGATTCGACGGATCCCGGCTTTGCGACCAGCACATTCGTGACTGCGTAAAACACGCCCAGGGGAAGGGCCACGCTGGCGAGCGTGAGAGCGGCCGAAGGCAAGTCTCCTCCGAGCACCCAAAGTAGTCCACCGATCCCGGCAATCAAAAACAGGGCAAAACTGAGGAACTGGTATTCGAAGGTCCCTCCGTTGATCAGGATCAGGTAAATGCAGATACAGGTGCCAATTGAAAGAAAAAAGACCGTCCCGAGCGTCTGAAGGATGGCCTGCCGGCTGTGAGCCACCCGGAGGGCAATGAATACGCCGAACACCAGAACAAACACCTGAAGGAGCGCCAGGCCCAGCGAGGTTGCGAGAAACGATTCGGCGTTCATTCCCGACGCGCGATCCGCAGCACCCAGCGGCGCACTGGCGAGGCGGCCGAACCACGCGTACGCACCAGCCAGCGCGATCGGCGGAATCAAAAACTCCTTCACGTTCCAGAGCACGCCGGCCATCTTGCCAAAAATGAACTCACGGGGCGACAAGTCCGTCACGAGCAGGAGGTCCAGTGCGCCGAGGTCGCGCTCGGCCGTTACAGAGGTCACCGCCTGTGCGGCCACGAGCAGAAAGCTGAGAAAAGCCACAGGGAGCAGGCCGTAGGCCGCCTCGAATGGCACACGGTCGGCGCGTATCGATGCCAGCGATGCATACGCGATCAGACCGATCACTACGGCGTAAAGGAGTTTCACCAGGATCGTCCGCCGCCCGTAGGCTCGTGTCCGAATCTCGCGCCACAACACGGGATTGGGCCAAACTTCCCGAGGACGGCCCGGAGCGGCGTGGGCTCTTTCCCGAGCTTTCTCGTCCAGCTCATAGTCCTGTTTCGACTCGCGCTGCTGGATCGCTTCCCGACCCGGATTCCAGACACGAAGTCGCCAGATACCGATCAGGTTCAGCGTCACGGAGAACGCAACCATAACGAATGCATAGCCGATGGCGGCGGGGAACTGCTCCACCGATTCCGGCGTTTGTTCGACTGCCGCCAACAGGGCAGTAACAGGGTCAGACCATGCGAGAATTGTAGTCCACGGCAAATGCGGCCAGACGACGGCACCCACCGAGGACACGACTCGAACCAGGCAGAGGTAAAGAACAACGCCGAGGACGGAAAATGCCAGCGATTGATACGCTTTGTCGCGCCAAAGAGCGACACAGGCTCCCAGAGACCCCGATACAATGCCTGACGTGAGAAGTACCAGCCACGCCTGCAACACCTGCTCCGGCCGAATTCCGCCGAGAAGCACGAGTACGCTGAGAACCGGGAGAATCCCGAGCAATAACAGGCCGATCGGCAGCAAACTCCCCAGCATCTTCCCGAGCACGATTTCCGAGTCACGCAGGTCGCTCAGCAGTAGCAGGAGAAAAGTCCGGCGATCCTTTTCGCGGGCCACGGCCCCTGCCGCCGTCAGTGAGGAGAAAAAAACGACCAGCACGAGCGCAACGAACGCGTAGATCTGAAACAGCAGCCGGCCGAACCTCGCGGATTCGCCCAGCGTCATGGAGGGGCCGAGCGCGCTGGCCGTGAGCCAGGCTGTAATCCCCAATGTCCACAAACCGCCCAGTGCCGCGGCCCGGCCTGTATAGTGTCTGTCAGACCGGGGGACGGTCACGAATTCCCGGGCGAAGATGGGGCCGAGCACGTCCAATCCACGACAAGCTTCAGTTGAGGCGAAGAAAGTTAGAATATGAATTCCGTTGGTCCGTCAGCAACTGGCCCCCGGCGGGCCGTCCTTGTGCAGATTCACGGCCTGGCGTCCCACTTCATCGGTCCCTACGGGAACGAATGGGTCCGAACGCCGGCCATGGACCGCCTGGCCGCCCGGGGTGTCGTCCTCGATCGACATTACCGGCTGGACTCCCCGATTGCCGATCAATCACCGCCGTACTTTCCGGCCGACCCCGACGTGATTGAGACGCTGGCCGGGTCGGGCGTTGCCACCATCTACGTGGGAGACCGACCCTCCGGGCGAACAGGATGGGTCTATGCGGACACCGTCGCCCGGGCCGACCATCCGTCCGGTTCGCTGCTCCCACATCGGCGCGCGCTTTACGAGACGATTTCTCACCTACCACCGACCGCCCCGGCCTTGATTGTGGTGGACTCATCGACGCTGCTTCCACCGTGGGCCCCTCCGGCCCGGTGGCTCAGTTACTACCTCAGCCCGAACTCCGACGACCCGGAGCCACTGCAACCTTGGTGGGGTCCTCTCCCCTCGGATGACGAAGTGGATGACCACGGGACATACGAACGCGTCCAGTCCACATTTGCGGCTGCGGTATCCAACCTCGACCGGTCACTGACACGACTACTCGCCGGCTGCCGGACTCGCGGATTCGGAAAAGAGTCGCTGATAATTGTGACGGGAACCGCCGGGCTGCCGCTCGGCGAGGACGGGTCCGTCGGGCCGGCGGGTCGAATCGTAGATGCGGCCATCCATATGCCGTGCTTGATTCGCCTTCCCCATCGCGAAGCCGCGGGAAAACGCGTCTCGACTCTGACGAGTTCGGCGGACATCGACCAACTTATCGCCCGCTATTTCCAATCATCCACAGACAATTGCACTGGCACCCTGTTTCAGGACTCTCACGAGCACCTCGAGATACGGGGATCGAACGAGACAGCAGTTATCACGAGCGACCGGCTTCTGGTCCGCTCAAAGGAAGGGGATCGCCTTTATCTGCTTCCCGACGACCCGTGGCAGGCAAGCGACGTGGCCACACAGCGAGAAGACGATGTGGCAATCATGGCCGCAATTCTCAACCGGGCGGCCAACTAAGATCGCGCCCGCCCAGCAGGTGCATGTGCAAGTGGGGCACGGTCTGCCCGGCCGCGTGCCCGCAGTTGATAACGAGACGGTAGCCCTCGACCAAACCGAGTTTTCGGGCCATGTCTGCGGCCACCAGGTGCATGTGACCAAGCAATTCGCGATCGGCCGGGCCGATATCCGCGTGCGTGCGGATCACTCGTCGCGGGATGATCAGAATGTGTACCGGGGCCTGCGGATTCACGTCCCGGAAGGCTAGGCACTCGGAATCTTCGTGAACGATGTCGGCCTTGATCTCGCGATCGATGATCTTCTGGAAGATATTCACGGCCATCATGGTCTCTTCTCCCGGTTTGCAGATTGTATTCTTACGCCATGAAGTGGGTTGCAGGCATCGACGAAGCTGGCTACGGGCCGAATCTCGGACCCATGGTTCAGGCCGCCGTCGCACTGCGCCTTCCGGACGATAGTTGCCCCTGGAAACAACTTGCCGATGTTGTCCGACGGGCCGGTGAGCCCGAAGACGGACGCATTGCCGTGGATGATTCGAAGTTAGTCTATTCCGGCAAAAACCTGACCGCACTCGAGCGCGGTATTTATGCATTGCTGGGGGGATTTCCACCGTTAGCGACGACACAAGATTTGCGACATGAAAAATGGCTGCCCGACATGTCAATCCTCGCGCCCGAACTTCTTCAGACCGAGTGGATAAACGACCGCAATCGTGTGGGCAAGGTCCTGAGTCGGGCAGGTATAAAGGTCCGGTGGGGCGGCATTGTGATCACCTCTGCAAGGCACTTCAACCATGCCATTGACCGGTTCGGCACGAAAGCGGCAGCCACTTCCGCCGGCGTGCAACGTCTGCTCCGTCAATTGGCCGAGTCCGTTCCCGTCGGTCCGCTCGACATCATGGTCGACAAGCAGGGTGGGCGTCATTACTACTCCCCGCTGCTCACCGAGGCATTTCCGGACTCATGGCCGACGACGGTCTGCGAGTCGGCAGCGCGCAGCGAATACACACTGTCGGACCGAGGACGGGAGGTCCGCATCGTATTCGCGCCGCGGGCCGACTCGAATCACATGGGCGTGGCAATCGCATCAATGGCCGCGAAGTACCTTCGCGAAAAGCTCATGGCCAGATTCAATGAATTCTGGCAGAAGCACATCCCAGGGCTTGCGCCGACAGCCGGCTACCCGGTTGACGCTAAAAGGTATTTCGCGGCTATTCGCCCGATGATGGAACGCCTTGAAATTGCGGTCACTGACGTATGGAGAACCAAATAGACTTCAGGACGCCCGTTCGACCTTGCTGTATTCGTCGAGAGCGACGCTGGAGAGTTCTCCATTCGGCTTCGTGAAGTGGACCATCGGGATGACGATGTCGTCTTCCGGGATGCGCTGAGTTGCCAGTCCTGTGGCGAGGAAATTCAGGTCCCGGAATTTTCCGGTCACAGTCGTCGTCCATTGGCGCGACCCGACGCGGACACGTTGTGTAATCCGAATCTCGTCGCCGCACTTCAGAGCCTTCACGAAATCGAGGAGGGCACGATCGACCTTCTGAGTGGCCGAAGTCGGCGTCAGCGCGGGGAGACTCACCGGATTCCTCCAAGTTTTGGGCGTTGCGGGGCACGGCACCGGCGATTCACGCTCGAACTCGTTGCCCACCATGATTTTACAGGCGACGATTCGAATCGCCAGTGCGTGTCAGGCTCGACTTGTGCCGGCCAGATTGTGCGGTATTGTCTGCTGCGTGCGTGAGTACCTTTCAGTCGTGTTTTTCGTTGCCGCTCTCGGCTGCGGGACGGTATCGAAGCGCGAGTCGAATCAACCGCCACCGCCGGACTGGCAGGCACCATCAGCGCCAGCGCGCAAAGTGGATCCGGCTGCGACGACCCCGACTGCGACAGCCGAGCTGGATGCCCCCGCCGTTATCACGCCGGGCCAGGATCTGACAGTCAGGATTCGGTGGAAGTCCAGCGACCCGGCAACTCTGCAGCAGACAATTCCGAGCACCGTGCAACTCATGCGGACGGATCCCCCGGCCCGTCTCGCGGGCCAAAACCTGCTCTGGGAAGTTGGCCCCGGCGAGGGAACTGTTCTGGCAACCTACCGACTTTCCCGAGTTGCCCCAATTCCGCTAGACGCACGCATCAACGAAGTAGCATGTGAACCACGGACGGTCGCAGTCGGCGTCGTCCGATTGGAATTGAGGATTACCGGACCCAGTACTTCGACGGTCGGCGACAAGGTGAGTTACGAAGCCCGCGTTGTCAACGCTGGCCAACTCCCGGCCCATCAGGTGAAACTGCACGCGGAACTCGATCCCGGCCTCGACCATCCATCGGCCGGGAGGGAAGTTGAGTTGTCGCTGGGCACGATCGGGCCCGGGGAAGTGAAAACCCTCAACGTGTCGGCACTCGTAAAGTCGGCCGGCCGGTTGAGGTCGCTGGCGCGGGTTTCGGCCGACGGAGCAGAGACTGTATCACAGGATGTCTACATCGATGCCCGCGGAGCACGCATCCAGGGCGAAATGTCCGGACCGCAGAAGCTGTTAGTCGGCGAGACGGGATCTTGGACGGTCAAGATCACAAACAAGGGCAACGCGCCCGCAACGCGAGTCGTGGCTCGGCTGCCACTTCCGTCCAATCTGAAAGTGGACCGCATCGACGAGGGCGGGACCGTCTCCGGTGGCATTGCGTCGTGGAAGCTTGATTCGCTTGCACCCGGTGCCACGCGCACACTGACACTGTCCGGCCATCCGGTGGGAGCGATCCCGAAGTCGGCGCTTCTCGCAACCTTCGCGGCCGACCGGGTCGCGGAGTCGCGTGCGGATGCGACGTTCGAAGCTGTCGGTGTCCCGCGGCTCAAACTCGAAATCCACTCGTCCGACCCATCTGTCGATGTTGGCACGCCGGTGATCTACACGGCAACTCTGAGAAACACCGGATCGATGCCGCTGACGGGCGTCCTCTTCCGTTTGGATTTGCCCGAGAACATGAAGCCGCTTCATGGCTACGGAGCGACAGTCCCGAAGATTGAGGACCGAAGCATCAGATTTAACTCAACCAGCCTGATGCCGGGACAAGTTCTGGAGTTCCGAATTGAAGCGGTGGGAACCGCGCCCGGGGACGCCCGCATCCGCGCGACCGCTCAGTGCCCTTCCCTTTCCGACCCAGTGCAGCAGGACGAGGCGACGCGAATCCAGAGCCCGGCCCGCTAGTTCAGCGGCTTATGGTGGATCAACTCAGGACAAGACTTCTGAATTTCGGCGACCTCGGCTGCCCAATCATCTACGATCTGCGAATCGTCCGAGAACTCCATGGACCAGTTGGCGGACCACGTCTTATCCGGATCGAGCAACACGACTCGACCCGCGGCACGTTCTTTGGCCTTGAAGAGGGGAAAACCGGTGGCTGGCTCGATGCCGGTGACATAGCCATCGTCCATACCGGCCGGGTTTTTCCAGATGTTCAGGCACGGCAATTCCCGAGTATCCCACCGCATAGCCATGCCCAGACCTCGATCAGCATCGTGCAGCACGGCCAGAGTCTTTCGCTGGTAGTCGGCCGCGGCATAGCCGCAATATACCTGTTCGATTGCGCCGGGCGTTGGACCGGGATACCTGCGGTAATCGTGCAGCCCAGTTGCCGCGTGCGCTGTCAGCGGCCACAGCTCGCGGAACGGCGCGTGCACGCGACTTCCTTTCCCCAGCAGCGGCGCTCCAAAATTCACATGGTAGAGCAATTGCATTTCGACGGGCTGATTGCCCGGATTCGAGACCCGGTCTTCGACGATAATCATGGATGAATCGAGATCGATGGAGTACTTCGCCTCCAGCCGGAGCCGCGGGTAGAACAGGCCGCCCTCCTCGACACTTCCTCTGACCGAAATCACATCTCCCGATTTTGATACAACGACTCGATGGGCGGGGCTGTTGGCGATTCGGCCGTGAAGAGTCAGCGGAAAGCCGGCATCGTCACCAGGCGGGCCGTTCCAAGCCAGCCCGCACCGGCACAGCCACTCGTCGAACCCGGTCAGCCATCCAAGCCCGCCACGCTCCGTGAGATTGACGAATTTGGGATTTACCGGTCCCATCACGGGAGCATTCCAGCCGAGCGGCTTCCCGCGATAACTGCCACGCCAAAGCCCCATGCCGCGGGTCGGAAGTACCGTGAATTTCAGCCCGCCGGTCGATACTTCGACCGTCTCGACGCCGTCGCGAAGGCCACCATGAAGAGTTCGCTTGGAAATAGACCAGGAGTTACCGCGAGCGTCCCACTCACCAGCCCCCAGTTCGGTTTCGAAGTCGCTCATGCTGCTCCATTACACTCGGCCGGTGCCCGAGGAATCGGTCCGGAGCGCTCGGGAGATCAACGGGTAGGCCAGACACATCAGGAACATGGCTCCGAGCGAAGTCATCATGATCGACCTGAAAAACACTCCGAACTCCATCGACTTGAAGTACTGGTAGATCTCGCCGGAAAGCAGCCCGCCGACCGAAGTCGAAATGAAGAACAGGCCCATCCAGATTGCCCGGGTTCGTGCCGGCGCAAGCTTACTGACCAGCGACAATCCCATCGGACTCAGACAAAGCTCGCTGGCGGTCAGCAAGAGGTAAAACCAGACGATGACGCTAGCCGGCGCTCGTGCCCCGGAGGGCAATGCGTCAGCAACCTGCCACATGAGCAGAAACGAGCCGGCGAGCAAAGCAAACCCCAACACGAGTTTGGCCGGCGTCGGCACGTTGATCCGGACAGCCTTCAATGCGGCCCAGAGCCAGACGAATGCCGGGCTGAGGAGGATCACAAACAGCGGATTGAGCGCTTGAAACAACTCCTTGGCAATCTGGCCGTCCTTGAGCATCAACTTGTCCAATCCCACCATACCGAGCCCGCTCGTCAGCCATTCGGGGGAATCGAGGACCGTGCGGTCCTTGATCCAGAGCGCCATGGAGTTGGCTCGCTGTTTGAAAGCCATCCAGAACAGCACGTTGATGCCAAAGAAGATGATCAGCGCGAAGTTCCGTCGGCGTTGTACAACCGGATCAACTTCACCAGAAATGGTCTGAGCTGTCGCGGGCGAAGTCTGTGCGACCCGCACCCAGCGTTTGCCGAAGAGAAAGATAACCTCCCCGATGACCATTCCGATGGCTGCGATGAGAAACACCGTGAGGTATCCCCACCTGCTGTAATCGGCGACGTCCGTGGTGGCTGCGTAACGTTGTGCCATGAGGTTACCGACGACGCCAGCCACAATGGGCGAAAACAACGCGCCGATGTTGATACCCATGTAAAAGATGGTGAAAGCGGAATCGACCCGGGAGTCGCCGGGCGGATAGAGTTTACCGACGAGCGAAGAAATGTTCGGCTTGAAAAGTCCGTTTCCGAGAATGATCAGAGCAAGCCCGACGGCAAAACACACCGCGGGTTCCAGCGCGAGCAACCCATACCCGCCGGCCATGAGCAGGCCGCCGAGGATGATGGATAGGAAGTAGCCGAGCCGCCATTCCGAAAGCAGTCCGCCGAAAAATGGCGTGAAATAGACACCCGCCAGGTACATGCCGTAGATCCGGCTTGAATTCTCACGCAGAAATTCGTACTGGCTCACCTTCATGTAGTAAACGAAGACAGCCTCCATGCAATAGAAGCCGAATCGCTCCCACATTTCCGTGAAGAACAGAACGTAAAGACCCAACGGGTGTCTTGATCGCACTATTCCACCCCGTGCATCATCGAGTTGGTTTTTCTGACCATCAGCAGCAACACGGCCGCGGCGATTCCCAAGGCCGCCGCTAACGCGGAGAAATACGGCACGGGGGCGACATCACCGTAGAGTTCGCCCGTTGCGCCCGCTGCAAAGTTGCCAAAGAAGCTGGTTAGATGCCACATTCCCATGAGCATAGTCGCCATGGCTGCCGGCGCGAGCTTGGAGACCATTGACAAACCGACGGGGCTCAAGCAGAGTTCGCCGATGGTCGCAAAGAGGTAAGCGGCCATCAGCCACCACGAGCTGACCTTAAACCGCGCCGACTCAACGAAGAGCTTTCCAACCGCATCCCGGAACGCCGGCTCACCGGCCGCGACAAGCAGCGATTTTTCATCTTTGTCGGCGACTTCCGTGCGAATTGTCAATCGCTTCGTCGCCGGGTCAAAGCTCACCGCCGAGGCCGGAAATCCCGAGTATTTCAGATCGAATCCTGGGGGTACTTCATCCAGAATGACTTCCGCGTTCGGTGCCTGACCGGCAGCCTTCTGGGCTTCAAGCTGGCCGCGGGCCACTTTCAGCTTCTTCCGGTAATCGATCGGCGCCGTGGCCCGCACGATCCTTTCGAATTCCGTACGCGCGAGAACGCCCGTCATCTTCAACTGCCCGGCCGTCGCGTCGTAGGAAAGCCGGCCCGCATCGACCGGATGCGCATCCTTGGAGTCCGGTACAAACGTCTCGCGGTCTCGCACTACCTCACAGACTTTCCCATTGACGACCGCGATACCTGCGGGGGGGGATCCAAAAGCCATCGCCGTTTGAGTCGGCGCATTCTCCCGTCTGGCCGCTTCGATCATAACCACGACCGAAAGAGCCATAAACACGATGCCGAAGAACATCTTTAATGGAATCGAGATTCGTACCCGGGTCCAGATCCAGGCCATGATCGGCGCGATCAGCACGATGAGCACGGCATTGATCGACTGATAGTGCGCCGTGGGCACTGGATTGAGATTCTCTTCCACCCAATTGACCGGGGCGGCATCGGCCGGCCTCGGCTTCATGCGAAACATGTTCTTGAACCGGTCCGTGACGCTGGCGAATCGGGCCGCATCGCCTTCCTGCAAAAGCACTCGCGTGGGCGGGTAAACAGACTCGGTCGGCGCGGCCGTCGTGAGGTAACGATTCGTGCTGTCTTCGGCCCACAGATTCAACACGTTGCCGGCCTGCTCGAATGCCGCCCAGAAGAAGACGACGAATAGACCGAGCATGACGATGGACAGTACGCGGTCGCGGACTCCCATTTCGGTCCGCGACACGACCCAAGCTACGAGCCCGAATACGCAGGCCGTGATCACCCACGGCATGACCACGTTGCTGAAAATGACCAGGGCTTCCGTCAGTGATTTCCCGGCCAGCTTGTCCATGATCTGAAGGTACTTCCAGGCCGCCCCGACCACGAATCCCGCGGCAATGACGGTGAACAATGCGGGGGCGACGTCGTTCAACAACCGGAAGTTGGATGGTGTCGTCGCCGCCTGGCCCTCGGAAATGGCAGTGGATGCCTTGCCGGCACGTTCCGGTGCGGGCGGAGCAATGCGATCGATTTCATGGACGTAGCGCTGCCCAAAAAGATAAACGCACAGACCCAGCACCATGCCAATGCCCGCGGCCGTGAACCCCGAGTGGTATTCACCGACCGTGTTCTCCTGGAGCCAGCCGCAGATAATCGGCGACAGAAACGCGCCGATGTTGATACCCATGTAAAAGATCGTGTACGCACCGTCCCGGCGGGGGTCGTTTTTCGGGTAGAGTCTTCCAACCTGCGTGCTCATGTTCGGCTTGAAGAACCCGTTGCCGATGATCAAAAACACGAGTGCGGCGAAAAAGATCGGGTATTCCTCGAACGCCATGAGGAAGTGCCCGATGGCCATCAGAGTCGCGCCGATGATGACGGCGAGGCGGTTTCCGAGATATCGGTCGGCGAGGAATCCGCCGACGATGGGGGTGAGGTAAACGAGGCTGGTATACCACTTGTAAACGGCCGAGGCGTCAGACTGGGCCCATTTGAAATACTTGGTCATGTAAAGCAGTAGCAACGCCCGCATGCCGTAATAGCTGAACCGCTCCCACATCTCGGTAAAGAACAGCACGTAGAGCCCAAGCGGGTGGCCGAGAAACGTGCGTTGTTGCGGGACGGTTTGATTCATGTCGGGAAGCCCGTGCGGTGGCGTTGGTCGTGCTGCCAGTTCCGACGGTCCCCGCCGACGACGAAGTCGTCGCCCGGGCGCGATGGGAATTGGGTTCGCGAAACGGTACGCGGCATGCACGCATCCGTAATATTGTCAGTGTCAGCCGGGATTCTATCGGCGCACCCGTCCGGACGCCATCCATGTTGGACCGGGAAAACCGCCTCAAAAAGCACATTCTCGATCTCGGCTTCGCGGTGGTGGGTATCGCGCGGGCCGAACCCGCCGACCGATTCGACGAGTTCGAACAGTGGCTCGCGGCCGGGCGACACGGCACCATGCAGTTTCTAGCGGATCACGCGATACAACGCCGGCACCCTGAGGGAATTCTGCCAGGTGTCCGAAGCGTCGTTGTTGTAGGCCTGGCGGATTCCGTTCCCCGGGCCGACGAAAGCCGGGAAACCTGGCCCCCGGCCGACGGACCCAATTCAGGACGTGTGGCCCGCTTTGCCTGGGGCCGCGACTACCACCAGGCGATTTGGCGACGGCTCGACTCCGTCGAAACCTGGCTTGATGCGGAAGTACCCGGCTGCCGGGTCCGTACAGTCGCCGATACAGCTCCCCTCCTGGAACGCGGCTTCGCTCGCCGGGCCGGACTGGGGTGGATCGGAAAAAACACGATGCTGATCAACAAGCACTGGGGCAGCTATTTGATGCTGGGTGCGGTCCTGACGGACGTTGACCTTCGACCGGACTTGTCGCACGACACCTCGCATTGTGGGACGTGTACGGCTTGCCTGACAGCATGTCCGACCCAAGCGTTTTCCGCCCCGGGTGAACTGGATGCCCGGAAGTGCATCAGCTACATCAACATTGAAGTAAAGGGGCGATTTAGCGAGTTTGAACGAACCGCGGTCGACGACTGGATGTTCGGTTGCGATATCTGTCAGGATGTCTGCCCTTGGAATCGCAAAGAAGTCTCGCCAACTCCGCGGACCGATGCCGTTGCACTCTTGACGCAGACACTCGGCGAATTCCGTGACCGGTTTACCGGGACACCGGCATCCCGCACCTACCGAAAAGGCCTGGCCCGAAATGCGGCCGCCGTCCTGGGCAACTTCGGCACACCGGACGCCCTTCCCGCTCTCCGGAAGGCGGTTGCCGACACGGACCCGGCCGTACGCGAAATCGCAGAATGGGCCATTCGGCAGATCGAATCCCGTCATTCCGGCATCAGTTCGACAGGCCTCTCCTCCCGGGCCGACTGAGCGATCGCGTCCATAACTCGAAGAGTTCGGGCTGATTCGTCCGCCCCCGGCAAGGGATTCCGACCATTTTGGACTGCATCTGCGAAATCATCCAACATGCAGACAATCTGGCTCCGGCACGGGCATGCAATCAGTTCGCACGCCCCCTCGCGGTCGTATACTTCGAACGCGGATTCCTCGTCCGGTAGCCACATCTGCGGGATGCGAATTGCCCCTTCGGTCCCGGTAATCGAAAGCGACTGGCGCAGCGGCAAATCGAATCCACAATCCATGGTTGCGACCCGACCTTCCTGGAACCAGAGAATTGCCGTCAGCGACGAATCGACGCCG
Source organism: Gemmataceae bacterium (assembly GCA_019694755.1). Lineage (GTDB taxonomy): Bacteria > Planctomycetota > Planctomycetia > Gemmatales > Gemmataceae > JAIBBI01. Next base: position 36,061 of record JAIBBI010000006.1, on the reverse strand, counting down.
TTCCAGTAACTCGCCGTTGCGAAGACCCGCACTGGCTCGGCCGCCATTGCCCAGCGGATCCCGAACACGGTGTAGCAACCCACATCCAACAAGCTGCCGCCGCCCGCGTCCGCCTGCCAGCGAATGTTGGATCCCTCGCGGGACAATTGAAAGGTAAAAGTCGCGTCCACGCGCCGTACGTCGCCAACCCGCCCGGCATCCAGCATCTGTCGCAGCATGGCAGTCCGCGGGTGGTGTGGCCACATGAAGCCGTCCATGAGGCAGACATTTCGATCACGGCAATACGAAGCGAGGCTTTTGGCTAAGGTCGCATCCGGCGTCAATGGCTTTTCGCAAAGCACGTGTTTTCCGGCATCCGCCGCCCGACGGGTCCACTCGTCGTGAAGGTGATTAGGCAGCGGCACATAAACGGCCTCGATTTCCGGGTCCGCGAGCATTTCCTCGTACGATCCGAATGACCTCGGAATGCCGGCCAGCCTGGCCGCTTCTTTCGCACGGTCTGCAGACCGACTGGCAATTCCGACGAGCGAGTTATTCTCGGAATCACCAAAGGCTGGGAGAAGCCGATCGTTGATCTTGGCAACTCCCAGAATCCCCCACCGAAGCTGCTTGCTCGCCATGACGGTCGCCCATTAGATACTCGTGGAGAGCATCTTAGGAACGTGCATGTATCCGCACCGAATTCGACTCCGAGGCCCCTGGGAATTCAGTCGTGTGACCGATTCGGGCTCGCAGCCACCCTCGCGGGTCAATCTGCCGGACGGTTGGCAGGGTGAGTATCCGAAGTGGGCCGGGTCGCGAATGCGTGGCATCCGTCGATTCGGATTGCCCCGCGTCCTGGATGCCGACGAGTCGGTCTGGCTTGTTTTTCGCGGTTGGGGCAAATTCCGAGCCTCTTTGAATGGACTTGCGCTCGTCGGCGGATTATCGGAATTCGATGTTACCCGATGCCTGACGCCTAGAAATGATCTGACAATCGACTTTGAACCGTTATCGACGGCCCCCGAGACGTTTCTGGAAGTTCGGGGGCCCGAGTTTCTAAGCGAGGTTCGTTTCCAGGAATCCCCGGCAGGCTGGGCCGGGCGGGTGGTGGGCGAACGGCGGGAGGATTTGCAGATCCACCTGACGGCCCGGGGACGTTGCGTCAGTCGGCTCGAAGTTCGGGCTTCACCTGCGGGCGAGTCATTTTTCGTACCCATGCCGGATTCACTGCCGGAGGGGTGGTACAACCCGACATTTCCGGAATGGCGACTGGAATTGATCGAAAACGCGAACCGGTGGTGGTCGGAAGACGTAGTAGCTGCGACGGGGCCCGGATTCGATTGACCCCGACGATAAAATGCCCCTAAAGGTCCTTCCACCCGCCGAGTTTGCCCGACCGAATCGCCTCCGCCGTCACAGATCAGTCGAATTCCTTGACGCGGGCGGTTGCATGTGGCAGCTATCCAGTACCTCTGGGAATCGGCAGCTTGTGCGCGCGGTGAAAGGACTCGGGGATCGGTTCGAAAGCGGCGATCATACCGGTTGATCATGGTCCGCTGGAAAATCCCGCACCCAGGCCCGGCACGAACCGGCCGGCCAGCCGCTAGACCCGGAGAGGTCCGATGTCGAAGTTTTCTCGTTGGCTCGCCGACGCACGCCGTTTCTTTGGCAACACCCGGACCATTCGCCGGAAGCCGATCCACAAAGTTCGCTGGAATGGCACCCTCGAATCGCGACTCGCGCCCGCAACGTTTACGGGCGGCGTGTCGGTAGCATCGGCCGACATTGACGGTGACAAGATTAACGACCTCGTCACCGGAGCCGGCCCGGGCGGCGCTCCGGTCGTGAAGGTCTTCAGTGGCGCGACGGGCGCGTTGATTCGGCAGTTCAACGCCTTCGAATCGACATTCACCGGCGGCGTCTACGTTGCAACCGGTGACCTGAATGGCGACGGCAGGTCCGAGGTCATTTGCGGTGCGGGTGCGGGCGGTGCGCCGCGGGTCAAGGCGATTGATGTCCTGACTGGTATCACGGTTCGCGACTTCAGCGCCTTCAGCAGGCACTTCAAGGGCGGGGTCCGGGTCGCGGCCGCCGACTTCACAGGCGACGGCAAAGCAGACATCGTGACTGCAGCCGGCCCCGGCGGCAGCCCCGTCGTTCAGATTTACGACAGCAAGGACAGCAAACTGATCTTCAGTCAGGCCGCTCTCGACAGCAAGTTCACCGGCGGGGTCTATATCGCCACCGGTGACATCACTGGCGATGCGAAGCCCGACCTGGTGGTCGGCTCGGGAGAGGGAGGCCCGCCGATCGTCAGCGTCATTAATCCGTTCGACGGCGGCAAGGTTAATCGGACATTCTTCGCGTACGATTCCAAGTTTACCGGCGGCGTCCGCGTTGCGGTTGCCAACCTGACGGCCGGCGGACCGGACGACATCGTGACCGGTGCCGGCCCGGGCGGCGGCCCCCACGTCCAGATCTTCGACAGCATCACAGGCAAGGCAGCGCGATCGTATTTCGCTTACGACAGCCGGTTCATCGGCGGCGTCTTCGTCGCACGGTCGGACTTCGACGGGTCGGGCGCCGACGAAATCATTACAGGGCCCGGCCAAGGCGGCGGCCCCAACGTCCGCGGCTTCGACGGCGACACCCTGGCCGCCAAAGTCAGCTTCTTCGCCTACGAAGCGGATGGCGGAACGGTATTCACGCCGGGTCCGTTTGCGAAGAACCAGCCCGATACCCAGGCACCGACGCTGACGATCTCCTCGCCCGTGGGCACGCCGACCCAGAAGACGAATCTCACGGTGACCGGCAAGGCCCTCGACAACAAGCCGGGCGGCCTATCGGTCGTCAACGTCTCGATCGACGGCGGCGCGGCCCAGACAGTCTCGTTCAACAGCTCGACCGGCGACTTCACATTCACGACGAACTTCTCCTTGTCCGGGTCGGCCGATGGCGCTCACGTCCTGCGGTTTACCGCACGCGACAAGTCGAACAACACGTCCTCGGCCGTCACCGTCAACTTCACGCTGAAGAGTACGGTCGCGACGCCGACGATTACCCTGGCGGACGCTTCCGACACGGGAACCAAGGGCGACTTCATCACTTCCGTCAACAGCGTAACGCTGAACGGCAAGACCGAGGCCGGGGCCAGCGTCAAACTGAACGAGACCAACCAGACCACCACTGCGGACGGGTCCGGCAACTTTACGTTCTCGGGCGTCTCCCTCGGCGCGGGCGTCAACTCGTTCACGGTCCAAGCGTCCGATTCACTCGGCAACATCAGCAAGCGTGCGTTCTCGATCACGCTGAATTCGGCACCGACGGTCGGTACGCCTATCGGCGACGTTACAACCACGGTTAACTCGGCCGATCAGGTCATCGATCTGCGGAACGCGTTCAACGACGTCGATCTGGTCGGGACGCTCGTGCAGTTCAACACGAGTCAGGGAGCCGTCACGGCCCAATTGCTCGACAAGGACGCACCGATCACGGTTGCCAACTTCCTCAATTACATCGACAGCGGTGCGTACACGAGCAGCATCTTCCATCGACTGGCCACCAACTTCGTGCTCCAGGGCGGCGGATTCCAGTTCAGCAGCGACCCTGCTCAACTCAACGCGATTCCGACAAACGCTCCAATCCAGAACGAATTCGGTGCGTCGAATACCCGCGGCACGATCTCGATGGCCAAACTCGGTGGCGACCCCAACAGCGCAACGAGCCAGTTCTTCTTCAACCTCAACAACAACGCCGCCAACCTGGACAACCAGAACGGCGGATTCACGGTGTTCGGCAACGTCACCGGCGGCCAGGACGTCATTGACTCACTCGCATCATTTACGCCACAAAACCAGGGCGGCGTATTCAACGAGATCCCGTTGCGGGGATACACTGGCACCAACTTCCCGACCGACACGACCTTTGAAAACTACGCCGGCCTGAACTCGGTCCAAGTGACGAGGCGAAGTGATCGGCTGACCTTCTCGGTTAGCAACAACGACAATAACGGACTGGTGCAGGCGAGCGTTGTCGGCAACAAGCTGACACTGAAGTTCGTGGCCGGCCAGACCGGCACGGCCAACATCACCATCCGCGCCACCGACCTGTCGGGCGGGTTCGCGGATTTGACCTTCCGTGTCACGGTCAACCCGTAATCGCCGAGTACAATCCGAGACAAAAAGTAAAACGGCCGCGGCATCACTGCCGCGGCCGTTTACATTGCTACTTATCTTTCAGTTCTTCCGGAGGCGGGGTTCCGGCTTCGACTTGATTCATGACTTCGTCCGGAAGCATGAACGAATTAGCGATGTTCTCGTCGCTCTCTTCGTTGAGCACTTCGGGGAATTTATGCGGCACGACCAGAACCGAAAAGATCTCCTGCACTCCTTCCTCGAAGCGGAGGAAGCCGAGCGTCTGACCGTTCCGCAAGTCCACGGCCCATACTCCGCAGCTTCGATCCTCGGGCTTCGGGAGCCGCTCGGTAATCGGGATGCCGCTGAACACGGCAGACTCGCGGACCTGCGACAGTCCCACGAAAGCAATGGGGCCAAAAAAGTCGACGCCACGGGTAAAACCGGGCACCTGCGCCACCATGTCCAGCTTCCCGGTTGACTGGTCGACCATAGAGATATGCCCCGCACCGCTTTCCAGTACCCAGAGACGGTCCTGGTACCAGCGAGGCGAGTGGGGCATGGATAGGCCGCGAGTGATGAACTCGCCGCTCGGCACATCCATGATGACCCCGCCGAACGCCTTGTTTTTCCGCCACCCGGCATTCGTATTCGTTTCGCCGAGAGCCGTTACGTATTTCGGCCGGCCGTCACGCATTCCAAGCCCGTTGAGATGGCATCGGTCTTCGCTTGCCAGCCCCGTGATGAAGGGCGGACGCCAGACCGGCTCAAAGCTCGCGTCGCGTCGCAGCTTGGCCAGGCACGAAAACCGGGTGTTGACAATCCAGAGATCGCCCGAGTCGTCGTATGCAATTTCGTGGATCCCGATATTGCCGGTGCAGTGCTGGTATCGCGGGAGGTAACAGGCATCATGCTTGCCCTCGGGCTGGAGCTTTCTCGCGACATCCGGCTGATTGACCATTTCCCAGACGTGCACGAACGTTCCCATTGCCAGGCGGTTGCCCTGCACCGCCATGCCCATGGGCGTGTGGAAACTGCGAAAGTGCGTGTTGATCTTACCGTCATCCACGCGGGCCACGATCAATTTGCCGGCCTGGTAAGTTGAGATCAGCAGCGAGCACTGCATCTGTGTGAGCAGTTCGGCCAGCGACGTGGTATGGACGCTGCGAAGAGGAATCGCTGTCTTGTCTTCCGGTTTCTCGTCGGCCATGAATCGGCTCCCGTGGATGAATTAAAGAGTTGGTCGTCGGAGGTGCCAATCCGTGGCCTGTTCGTGCATCCGGGCTACTCGAAGGAGTTTCTCCTCCTCGAATGGGCCGGCCTGAATCTGCAGGCCGATCGGCAGGCCACCCCGAGTCCATCCGCATGGGATGCTGATCCCGGGAAATCCTGCGAGGTTGCATGAGATGGTGTAGATGTCGGAGAGGTACATCGCCAGCGGGTCGTCCGCCTTTTCACCGACCCGGAATGCGGCTGTCGGCGCGGTGGGCCCCATAATGACATCACAGGTTCGCAGTGCCGCGTCGAAATCTCCCTTGATCAGACGACGCACTTTCAGAGCTTTCAGGTAATAGGCGTCTTTGTAACCGGAGGACAGCGCAAATGTACCCAGCATGATTCGACGCCGGACTTCCGGGCCGAATCCCTCGCCTCGGCTGGCTTCATACAGGTCGATCAAACCGTCGAAATCTTTCGCCCGGTGCCCGTAATGCACGCCATCGAACCGAGCGAGATTGCTCGAGGCCTCGGCCGTGGCGACCAGATAATACACAGCAATGGCGTATCGACTGTGCGGCAAGGAAACTTCGACGACTTTGGCTCCCAGCTTTTCATAGACACGCACGGCTTCGCGGGCTGCCGACTCCACTTCGGGATCGAGCCCCTCCCCGAAGTACTCGCGAGGCAACCCGATTGTCAGCGGTCCGACAGGCTCATTGATCGAATTGGAGTATTTCGGGACCGGACGATCAACACTCGTACTGTCCCGGGGATCGTGTCCGGCGATAGCCTCCAGCATGAGGGCGGAATCGGTAACATCGTGCGAGAACGGTCCGATCTGATCGAGGGAGCTGGCAAAGGCAACTAGCCCATACCGGCTGACGCGCCCGTAGGTCGGCTTGAGTCCGACAATTCCGCATAGCGATGCCGGCTGGCGGATGGATCCCCCGGTGTCGGTACCGATCGAAAGTGGCGCCTGGCAGGCCGCCACGGCCGCCGCCGAACCACCCGACGAACCGCCGGGAATTCGGTCCAAATCCCAAGGGTTTCGGGTCACCTGGTACGCGCTGTTTTCGGTCGACGAACCCATGGCGAATTCGTCCATGTTCGTCTTGCCCACGATGACGGCATCCGCACCGCGGAGCGCGGAAATCACGTGAGCGTCGTAAGGCGGGCGAAAGTCCTCAAGTATCTTGCTGCCGCACGTGGTGACCTGCCCGCGGGTACACAAGACATCTTTGATGGCCACGGGTACGCCCGCCAGCAATCCCAATGGCTTCCCGGACTTACGCCGGGTATCAACATCCCTCGCTTGCTCCAGGGCGGATTCGCGATCAACGCTGAGAAATGCCCGGACTTTTGACTCCCGGGAATCAATGGAGTCCAGAAACGCCGTCACAATGGACTCGGCCGATTCCCCGGCCTGCTGGGCCGCGATCAGGTCTGCCGCTGTTCGATTGACGCCGGTCATGCCCGAAAACTCCCCAAGATCAGTCGAGAATTGCGGGTACGCCGAAAAAGTCTCCCAGTCGAACGGGAGCGTTGCTCAACGCTTCATCGACAGGCAGACTCGGAACCGGCTCATCGGGGCGGAAAACGTTGGCGACCGGGAGCGGGTGGGCCATCGGTTCGACGCCTTCGGTCGCGACATCACGAAGCTGGCCAACGTATTCGAGAATGGCGCCGAGTTGCCTCGTCATTATGGCGAGTTCCGGGTCGCTCAGTTTGAGCCTCGCGAGGTGACTGACCCACCGAACCTGTTCAATGTCCAACGCCATGGCAGACACCTCGGCGGCCAACAAAAAAGGGCGGGAGCCGTGCCCCCGCCCCCACAATATCGCGATCGGAACTGTGGATCAGACTTTCGAGATCTGGAACGCCTTTCGGCGGACCGGTTTCTGGACCAGTCCACTGCGAATGACGCTCACCGCGACGCGAATCGTCTTCACCGTCCCATTTTCATCCTGAACCTGAATTCGCTGGAGATTCGGGAGGAATCGGCGCTTGGTTTTGCCGGTGATTTTCTTACCGACACCACCGAGATACTTGGCCTTACCACGATACCGGATCTTGTTGCCGACCGACGGCTTCTTGCCGGAAATAGCGCACTTCATTCCCATGACCGGATCCCCTGCATTCGTAAGCAGATATGGTACAAGAACCTGCCATCCTGACAAGCAACCACGCGACCTACTTCTTTGGCCTGGACGACAACCACGCGCCCACCGACTCATAACTCGCCAACTCGCAACCATTATGCAACACCCTCATATCGCCACAACCAATTGCACCCATTACATTTAGGTTCTGTAGTCCGGCAAATCGCCTTGTTAAGGCTTTGATCCGTGCAGGCTAGAGGAAGTGGTGCATTTCTGCCAATTCGGGCGAGGGCCGGCTTGTGGACCGTCCGTCTTCACTGTCCCCGGCGCATCGATGACTGTCGCATGGTCGGGGGCGAAGGCGGAGCGGGCTGTATTGACCCCCTATTCTTCCAACCTTAAACTACCTGTTACCGTTCGGGTTACGACGATCCGGACGACTTTTCCGGCGCCGGCGACGAGGCGATATTTGCGATGGCGAATGCGAGCAACACTGCCGAGATGAGCTTCATTGAGAAGATCGGTGACGGTCTATCCAGCATTTCCGAGGGCTTCGTCGGGGCAATTACGCGCATTCTGGGCACTTCGAATGACAACTATGTTCGGAAACTCGGTTACATTCGGCCCCGGGGTGCGGGCCAGCAACATCGTGTAATCACGGGCTCCATTCTCGGCCGAGTCAATGACCTCGAGCCGAAAATGAAGGCCCTTTCCGACACGGAACTGGCCGGGCTTACGCCCCAATTCCGCGAGCGACTCTCGCGCGCAGAAACGCTCGACGACATCCTGCCCGAGGCCTTCGCCGCCTGCCGTGAGGCCGGTCGTCGCACGAAGAACATGCGGCACTTCGACACCCAGATTCTGGGCGGGATCGTACTGCATCGCGGAAACATCGCGGAAATGGCCACCGGCGAAGGGAAGACGCTCGTCGCCACCCTGCCCGCTTACCTGAATGCCATTGAAGGCAAAGGCGTTCACGTCATCACGGTCAATGATTACCTGGCTCGTCGCGACTGCGAATGGATGCTGCCGATTTACACGGCCCTGGGCGTGACGGCCGGGTTCATCCAGTCGGACATGGAACCGATGGCCCGGCGGGCCGCCTACGAATGCGACATCACCTACGGCACGAACAGCGAATTCGGGTTCGACTACCTGCGCGACAACATGAAGCCCGCCCGCTGGGGTGATCCGCGGTTCAACCCGTGGTATCAGCAGTGCCAGCGACGACTCCATTACGCAATCATTGACGAAGTCGACAACATCCTCATCGACGAGGCGCGGACGCCGCTCATCATCAGTGGCCCGGCCTTCTCCGACGTCGCTCGATACGCCCAGGCCAACGACATTGCCGTGCGTCTGACGGAACTCCAGAAACGCGGCGAAGGCCCCTACTACGAGGTCAAAGAGAAGGAGCATACCTGCCATTTGACCGATGCGGGCGTCCGCAAGGCCGAAGAGCTGGCGGAGGTCGAGAGCTTTTACACCGCGGGCAACACCGATTGGCCGCACATGATCGACAACGCGCTGAAGGCTCACCACCTCTACAAGCGCGACAAGAACTACATGGTGATGCCCGACCGCGACACGAACGAGCTCGGCATCATCATCATCGACGAACATACGGGCCGGGCCATGTTCGGTCGACAATGGTCCGACGGCCTGCACCAAGCCGTCGAAGCCAAACACGCCCGCGATGGCGTGAAAATCAAGCAGGAAACGCAGACGCTCGCGACTGTCACCCTTCAAAACTACTTCAAGCTTTACGAAAAGCTCGCGGGCATGACCGGCACGGCCATGACCGAGGCGAACGAGTTCTGGAAGATTTACAAGCTGGAAGTGATCGGCATCCCGACCAACCGGCCCATGCTCCGGATCAACAGCTCGGACCTCGTATACCGGTACGAAAAGGAGAAGTGGGATGCGGTCGTTGAAGAGGTTGTCAAGGTCCACGCGACCGGGCGGCCCATACTCATCGGCACCGCATCCGTTGAGAAGTCGGAAATCCTCTCGACCAAGCTCAATCGCGTCGGAATCAAGCACGAATTGCTGAACGCCAAGCCGGAATTCGTGGCCCGCGAAAGCGAAATCGTAGCGCAGGCGGGGCGGATTGGCGCGGTGACGATCGCTACCAACATGGCCGGTCGCGGCACCGACATCATTCTGGGCGGCAACCCCGAAACATTGGCCTGGGCCCGACTGAGGCACGAGTACCCGAGCCGGCTCGAAGTCCCGCCGGACATCTGGAAGCGTACCGTCGATGAAATCGAATCCACGGAAAAGATGAAGGAACAAGGACGACAGGTTGCTGAACTCGGTGGGCTGCACATCATCGGCACGGAACGGCACGACAGCCGGCGAATCGATAATCAGCTCCGCGGGCGCGCAGGCCGGCAGGGTGACCCCGGGTCGTCACGCTTTTATCTGAGCTTGCAGGACGACCTGATGCGGATCTACGGTGGCGAGCGCATGGCCGCCTTGCTGACTCGCCTCGGCATGCAGGACGGCGAATCCATCGAAAGCCGAATGGTATCCCGCCAGATCGAGAAAGCACAGAAAAAGGTCGAAGAGCAACACTTCGAATCGCGCAAGAACCTCCTCGAATACGACGAGGTCATGGACCATCAGCGAAAACGCGTGTACGGCTTCCGGCAGGCGATCCTGAACGGCGCCAATCCGAAAGCCTCGATTCTTGAAATGATCGATCGTCAGATTGATACCAACGTCGACCGGTTACTCCAGTCCGACTACGGTCCGGCAAGCTTCGCGGAGTTTGCCGGCGACCGGCTCGGCGCGGAATTTGAGGCTGACGACTTCCGAAAAACCAATTTCGAAGAGGCCTGCCAACTGGCCCGCGATCGTGCTATTCAGGGTCTCCCCGGTGCTTTCCTTGACATGCTTGAGGAGAATCTGAGCACGGACATGGACGAGAGCGAGTGGCAATGGCAGGCCATGGCCCGGCAAATCGAGGGTCGGTATGGGCTGAAATTCACCGACCGCGACCTCAAGCGCATCGGCCGCGACAACCTGATGGACCACCTTCAAGCCGAGTGCGAAAAGGTCATCAACGAGATTGATCTCAGTGACGGGGAAAAGTACCTGTCGCCGGAATGGAGCCTGCAATCCGTCTGTGACTGGGCCAACCGCAAGTTCATGTTGGGTGTCTCGGGCGAGGACCTTGCCGGGCTGACGGCCGTCAAGGTGAAAGCCAGGATCAAGGAACTTGTCCGGGCTGCCTACCTGAAAAAGGAAACCGAATTCCCGGTCATGGCCGCGGTCAACACGTTCATGAGCGACCGCGGTCAGGGTGGCGCGGCCAAGTATGACCGGGCCGGCTTCTACGCCTTCACGCGATTCCGCTTCCCGGCACTGGCGGATCGAATGAACGAAGACGATTTCCGCACGCTTTCGCGGTCCAAATTGATCGAAATGGTCTCTGATCTCGGTCGGGGGGGCATGCCGGCCGGCGGTCAGGACGCCATCCGCGCCCGAGTCGCGGAAGCCTTCGAGGGCGCGACCAAGAGCGAATCGGGCGACGCCCGGGAGCTTGCCGACTGGTTCCGCACGACGTTTGGAATCGACATCCCCGTCGATCATCTGACCGGGATCACGGAGGAAGGGGCCAACCATATCCTGTGGAACGCATTCGACGACCGCTATCGGCCGGAAATGCGCGGTCTGGAGCGCAGCGTTTTGTTGGGCCGCCTCGACGACGCCTGGAAAAAGCACCTGCTCACCATGGACCACCTGCGGAGCGGAATCGGACTCGTCTCGTACGCGCAGGTCGACCCGAAAACGGAATACAAACGCGAGGGCATGAAGGCCTTCGACGAAATGTGGGCGGCGCTGGAAGACCGGATCACCGACGCGGTATTCCGGATGGAAGAAGAGGAAGGCTTCCAGGAGGTCACCTTTACTACCGTCCACGAAGCAGCGCCCCGGTTCGAATCGACCAGCCAGCCGCACGACGGCACCAGTACCAACGCGGCGAGCAGCGAGAAGGTCCTGGAGCCGATCCGGAATAGCAAGGAACGCGTCGGCCGAAATGACCCCTGCCCGTGTGGCAGCGGCAAGAAGTACAAGAACTGCCATATGCGGAGCGAGCCGGCCCGCAAGTAACGCGATGCCGGCGCATGAAAGAGGCCTCGGGTCGGGAACAATCCCGGCACGAGGCCTTCTGCATTCTGTTTACTCGTTGTCCTTCAGCTTCTTTCGTATCGCCTCTTTCCGTGCAATGTCACGGTGTCCAAGTTCTTCCAACGTCAGTGCTTTCTTCCACGCTTCGACCGCTTCCGACTTTTTGCCGTTCGCCTTGAGAATCTCCGCGTAATGGTCGTAGATCTCAACGTGCTGTGAGTCTTCGTCTTTGACAACCTTCTTCATCAGCTCCAGCGCCTTGGGGTATTCCTTCTTCTTGAAGTAAATCCACGCCAGGCTGTCGAGGTACGCCGCGTTCTCCGTCAGTTCGTCCTGCGACAGTTGCCCTTCTTCGACAAGTTTCTTGCGGGCGTCGCTATCCATGGCGAGGGCCTTCTCCACGAGCTTTTGGGCCTCGTCCATCCGCTTGTCGTGGTCGGCCAGGATGTATCCGAGGTCGTTGGCAAATCCGGGATTCTTCGGATTCTGCGCGACCAGATCTTCGAGCAGCTTCACGCTCTTGTCAAATTGCCCGAGGTCGAGGTAGACGCTGGATAGGAGGTAGTTGCATTGTCCGGCGAACCGGTCCTTGTCGTCGTTGGTCAGCCGCTCGTTGGCCTTGATCTTTTCGAGGACCGCTTCGAACTCCCGGGCCGACTCCTCGAACTTGCCGGCTTCGCGGAGCACCTCCGCCCGGCGGTGCTGAAAATACCAGCCACCCTTGTCGGCATCGATCATTTTCTGCGTCATGGCCAGCGCTTTGTCGAATTCCTTCTTCTGGCACTGGATCATGATCATTTTCTCGATGACGAAGGGCTTTACGCTTTCAATCTTGTCATCGTCGTCCGCGCCTTTCAGACTCAGGAACTTCTCGCAGGTGAATAGGGCGTCGTCGTACTTCTTGGCTCGATCAAACAGATCGATGAGGCTGTCGAACACCTGCGCCAGCTTTTGCGTGCTCCGTAGCTTGAAAGCGTGTTCCAGGCAAATCTTGTAAAAGAACTCTCCGCCCTCGTAGTCGCGGATGCTGTGGGCCGACCGTGCCAGGATGTACGCGCCGTTGTAGCTGAACGGCTGATCCTTACCCTTCTCTTTGGCCAACGACTTGGCGTCGGCAAGCAGCTTTTTCAGCGAGTCCTTGTCCTTGCGGAGTTCCTTGACTTTTCCGAGTATCGCCTCGTCGCCCGTCACATTGTTCAAGGCCAGCGCTTTGTCGCGAAACGAGACCTCCGCTTCCTGCGCATGCAACGGCCACGCCATCGCCACCATCGCCAACACGCACAACGGCGTCCGGATCATTGCTCGACCTCCTGAATTGCTCGAATTCTCCCGCTTCGCATGGTAACCAATCTCCCCCGGATTGACCATGCAAATCCCCATCGCCCGGGCACTCGGCGCCTACCACCAGAATAATCTATAGTTGCGTCAGCGATGATCTCTACACTGGCTCGATTTGCAATGGCCGCACCTGGGCGGCAGAAGGGCTTTCGGGTTGCTGCGATTTCGTGGCTGTGCCTGTCTGCGGTTCTCGGTCTAGCCGTCCTGGCCGATCCGGCTCGGCTCGGACCAGCCTCTCAGGCCTGGCTGATCGGTGGCATCGTCCTCGGCGCGATCCTGATCGGTTGGCGACTGACTCAGTTGCCGAAAAACCAGTCGCTCGAATTTCTGCTGGTCAGCCCCGTCTCGCCAAGCCGGCTGTATTTGCTGGAAGCCGGCATCGGCATGGCCCGGCTCGGGCTCGTCGTTCTCTCGGCTCTTCCGGTTTTCGTTGCACTCGTACTCTGTGGTCGGGCCGATTGGCCCGACTTGTTACCCCTCGTTTTACAGCCATGGTGCTGGGGCTGTTTTACCGGGATAGCACTCAGCACCTGGGCATACGAATCGCGTGGCGTGCGCCGGGTCGGCGAACGAATGGCGATCGCCGGAATTGTGTGTTACCTGATCGTCGGCGTGCTGGCCGGCGAAAAGCTTCGCGACTGGCTCGGCGCCCTGCCACAATTCGTCGGGCAGCCCCTGATGGAAGCCTACGTGACCCTCCACACGTGGAACCCCTTTGCCATTCAGGAAATGTGGTTTCTGCCGGACATGCACCCGATGGTCGCGTTGGAGCGAATGGCCGGGATGACATTCCTGGCAATTTCTGTCTCAACCCTCGTGATGTTTCGAGCCGCCTACCGGCTCAAGGGGCATTTCGACGATCGCCATTACCGCCCGCTTACTGAGGCTGTACCCGCGGACACCGCGGGCATCGAGGACCGCCCGCTCGCGTGGTGGGCCGTCCGGCGAGTCATGGAGTATTCCGGACGGATCAACCTCTATCTTGCGGGCGGATTCGGAGCCGCTTACGCACTGTATCTCGTAGCCGGCGACGCCTGGCCGACCTGGCTGGGGCGCACTTTTTTTCAGATCGTCGAAGCGTCTGGCGGCGTACCGGCCGTGACCACCGGCCTTGTTCTGCTCGCCGCTGTACCCGCAGCGTTCCAATACGGGCTGTGGGATTCGAGTACGCAGGATCGGCTACGTCGCCTGGAGTTGCTCTTGCTCACCCGATTGCATGGTGCCGACTATTGGGACGCGGCGACCGCGGCGGCGTGGAGTCGCGGCCGTGGATACTTGATTGTCGCCGTGATGCTATGGCTGGCAGGCTGGTGGTCCGGGCGACTCAGTCTTGCGGAGCTCGGTTTCGTCGCCGCATGCTCGACGCTCTTATGGGCCTGCCATTTTGCCGTCGGGTTCCACGTGTTTTCAGGTGGATTGCAGAGCAGCGGAATCGCAAGCATGATGGTGCTGGGTTTGCCGCTGCTCGCCTACGTCGGATTCCGACTCGATGCCGGTTCACTCGCCATGCTGACGCCGCCTGGGCTGGTCTACGGCGCACAGATTCACGCCGCTCCGGGCTACTTCGTGCTGATCGCGTTTGCGTTGGGGTTGGCCGTATTACTCGCGGCGAGGCGACTTAAGTCGTCGTGCGAGCCCGCATTGCGGTCGTGGTACGACCGCAATCACGGACTGAAGCTGCTCGATTGAACCACCGGTCAGGGGCAGTACGGGTTCGGGGCCGGTTGCGGGTAGTGGCTGCCGCTCGGCGCGCCGGCAACCGGAGCCGGGTAACAATTGTTCGGCGGATAATAAGCCGGGGCCTGCGCCGGGACACAGTTGTTCGGCGGGTAATACTGATGGCATTTCTCGCGCTGCCGTTCGCAGTACCGGTCGCACATCATGCATCCGGGCCCGGCGAGCAGCAAAAATGCAATCCAACCTGATTTCCGAGCCATTTGCCGGCCCTCCGTATGTTCCACGGGGCCGGCGATAACCGGGGAAACTGGGCAGGTCAATCCCAACTACTCGTCCGCGCCTCTGAGCCACTTCTGCATTTTGTGAAGTTCCTTGGTCCAACCGTCGCTGCAACGCACCTGGCCGAACGCGTCGTAAAGCAGGTCCATCGTTTCGATCAGATGGCGGATCTTGTCGACCCGCTCCGATCGCCGGACGTACTCGCTGTCGCCTTCAATTGCCGGCAGCTTGGCAGCAGACACCCCCAGCGTCTCGGCGCTGAGTGTGAATTCATATTGGTCGGCCTGTCGGACGACGGTTAGCCCGCACTTGCGCGGGAGCTTACCCGATTGGACCGCGCGCCTGGCTTCCGGGAGCCGGGCCGGGCCGTCGCTGGTGAGGCTGCCACGGCCCGATTGTCCTCGCGGGTCTTCAAGCGTCAGGGTCCGGGCCAGCATCACGGCCACGGAGCTGCCGTCGCTCAGTCCGAAAGTGTCTTCGCCGCGGTCCGTGCAGTTCCAAAGCCAGAGCAGGAATTCGTTGCCGAGAAAGTCACGGCTCGTTTCGTCCGGCACCCAGGCGACGTCTCCCGTTCCCGGCCCCGGCACGAACGCACTGGGCCGGGCGTCGTCGACGAGCTTTCCCTGCTGGCGCGGTTCGGCGAGGTCGAAAGCCAGCGTCCCGGCCGTGATCGGCTCGAACTTGGCACTGAACGTATCGTGAAAGAGAGGATAGAGCCGATCCAGCACCGTGACGGCCGAGGACGAGATGAGCATCTCGTTGGACCGGCCGTCCCACATCATGTCGACGAGCTTCCGACGGAGAAACCGGCCGTCCTTACTGTCGTTTTCTAGCCGTTCGCGGGCGGCCTCGCGGGCCTCGCGCTTCTGCCGCGCGCTCGGGTGGCCGCTGGGATTGTGCTGGCTCAGCCCTTTCAGCTCGATGGCCGTATAGGCGCGAAGCAGGTCGGCCGGCGGCTTGTTCTGATCGATTCGCAATTGAAACGCCAGTGCGTCGTTGACCACATTCTTGGCCAGATCAAACTCCGTATCGAGCACGTGATCGCCGGCGACCCACCCGACTTCGACACCGTCGGCGGATACTGCCTTCTGCTTTCCGGCCGCGTAATCGGCGAGTTTCTCGAGGTGGGCCTCCCCAAACGTGCCGGGTGTCCGCCCTTTGACGCGGAACCGGGTATAGCTGACTCGCCCGGACAGAAAGCCCATTCACCAGTCTCCGACAAATGAAA
Source organism: Gemmataceae bacterium (assembly GCA_019694755.1). Lineage (GTDB taxonomy): Bacteria > Planctomycetota > Planctomycetia > Gemmatales > Gemmataceae > JAIBBI01. The sequence goes on along the minus strand of JAIBBI010000006.1, from coordinate 19,970 downwards.
AACGCGCGACCGGCGGCCGCGCGTTGCGTGTGGTTGCCCTGCTGACAGGAATCAGGCCGTCGTAGCGAAAACGGTCGATTGATCGCGTTCCTTGCTCTTCATCTCGTCGAGCACAACGGGATGCCAGGCGCTTTCGCGCCGCTCGGCCGACACGTAGTTTTCACGTGCCCAGCGACGGAGCCGCAACTCCTCGATCAGGTCGATGTCCGCCGTCATGATGCGTTCCATGACACCTACTCCCGGACCACCATTGAAAAGAACCCGCGGACGGGTATAGACCATCCGTGCGCTGGGTAAACTATTCCGGTACCCGGGCCCGGCAAGGAATGCCAGCGATTTTTGTAAATTCTCTACAGGCAGGAGTTTTCCCCACCTTACGCCGCCTCCCGGATCCGCAAAATCGGACGCGTCACCCCGCCGCCAGCACGACATCGACCTCCAGAATCTCTTTTGCCCTGCGGACTTTCAACCGGACGGATTCACCAACCTTTTTCTTGCTCAGGATCTGGAAATAATCGGCCTGATTTTTCACTTCGGAATCATCGATCGCAACAATGATGTCCCCCAGGAGTCGGCCCCCGGCCAGTCGGCGGAGGGGCAGAATCCCTGCCTTCTCGGCCGGGCCGCCGCGCACCACGCTGAGGACCAGCACGCCCGACTGAACACCCCATTGTCGGGCGTTCCCCTCGTTGGCCAGTTCCACTCCCAACACCGGACGGACGATCCTGCCGTTCCGGATCAGTTCCGGGACGATCCGGTTCACGGTATCGACCGGGATGGCAAAACCGATCCCGGCATACGCGCCCGACGGACTGACGATCTGAGTGTTCACGCCGATCAACCGCCCTGCACTATCGAGTAGCGGTCCACCCGAATTGCCGGGGTTGATCGCCGCATCCGTTTGCACGACGTCATCGATCAGTTGATTCGTCAGCGACTTGATTCGCCGACCCAGCGCGGAAATGACCCCGGTGGTCAGAGTCTGATCGAGTCCGAACGGATTGCCGATCGCAAACACTTTCTGGCCCACCTGCAGATCGCGAGACGCACCCACGACTATGGCCGGGAGCCGCTTGCCGGCCGTGTCGATCTTCAGGACGGCGAGATCAAAGTCTGGAGCGATGCCCGTGAGGCGAGCGTTGTACGTGGTGCCGTCGCTCAGCGTGACCTTCGCCGCGCTCGCGTTCTGCAGGACGTGGGCGTTGGTCACCACGTGCCCCTGATCGTCCCAGACAAACCCGGAACCAGTTCCGGCCGGCACGCCCTCCGCGTCAAACGAGAATCGATCAGCCTGAAGCGTCGTGATGTGGACTACCGAAGGAGACGCCGACTTGAACAACTCGACCGTCGACTTCTCGTCGGCCGCGAGTTCGCCACGGGGTACGACCAGTCGGGCCGCCGCGTCCGGATCATTGGTCGGCCCAAGTCGATGGAGCCACCAGTAAGTCATTCCTCCGCCGATAATCGCGGCAAGGAGCATCGGCAGGAAGGGCGACGGGGTTCGGGGAGCAGTGCTTCGCATGGCGACAGTATAGATGGCCGTCCCGCCCGCGAGGATTCGCCGAATTCACGCAGCCGGTCGGGACCGCACTTGGAGAAACTGATCGATCAATGCCAGTGTCCGACCGGTGGCTCCCTGTTGCGATGTCACAAACCGCTGCGCGGCTACTGCCAATCGAGATCGTCGAACGGGATCGAGCAATTCTAACGCGGTGCGCTCGAGTTCTGCGAAGTCGGCCACCTGGATGGCACCGCCGGCCGCCAACAACTGCTCAACTGTCGCTCGAAAATTCCAGGTGTGGGGGCCGAACGTCACGGCCGCACCCATGGCCGCCGGTTCGATCATATTCTGCCCTCCGCGTGCGCCATCGAGACTTCCGCCGACAAATGCAATGTCTGCCAGCCCCCAGACGGCGCGCAACTCTCCAATGGTGTCGACAAGGACGACAGGGGCCGGAGCGGATGCCGGATCACTGCGACGTTGAAATGGAACACCCTCCGCCCGGAGCAGATCGGCAACCTCGTTGAATCGCTCTTTCTGTCGCGGTACGATGATCAGTCGAATCGGGACGCCGCGCTTTACAAGTCCACGAAAGATTCTGACGCAGCCGGCCTCCTCGGGAGCCTGCGTGCTGCCCGCCACCCAGACAGTCTCGCCGGGCTGGATGTTGAAGTGTCGCCGCAATTCGCGGGTCGCCGAACTTTCGCGATCCGACAGGACGCCGTCGTACTTCATGGAACCGGTGACATGGATCCGCTCAGGCGGGACACCGCAATCCACCAGCCCCGCGGCGTACTCCGGAGTCTGCACCGCGAAGGCGGCGACTCGGCCGAAGATCATCCGGGCGAGCGGGCGAATCCGTCGCCAGCGGGCCGCACTGCGCGGGCTCATTCGCCCGTTGACCACGACGACGGGAACGCCCGCATGCTCTGCTGCGAGAAGCAAGCCGGGCCACAGCTCTGATTCTGCCAACACGAGCAGGTCAGGCGCGACACGACGAAGGGCCGAACGGGCCGCCCACGAAAAATCAAACGGCCAGGCGATCACAGGGAAGCCGAGCTTGCCGGCCTCGGTCAAGCCAGTCTCCGTAGTCGACGAGACGACAATATCGACATCAGGCCGGTGCTTGCGGAACTCCGGCAATAGCCCACGCAACAGGTGGATTTCGCCGACGCTTACGCCATGAAACCAGACGCGGGGACCGACTTTCGGCGTGACCTGTACACGACCGGTGAGCTTTTCACGCAGCGCGACTCGCCCCTTGGAAGACTTCAGAAGTCGATGTGCCAGCCAGGGGGCCGAACCGCCGGCCGCGGTCAGGTATGCAACGTCAAGTGGCGTCATGTCAGCCGAGTGCCGTCCGTGGACCAAGTGGCACGGATTGTAACCGCAACGCTCACGGTTGGCATAGTCGACTTACCGTCGGCTTTTTCCTCGGGCGAACCGGAACAACTGCGCCGGGCGATGGGCCCCCTCCCGGCGAACGCCGCCCGTCGCAACAACGGCTTCGCGAACCTTCCGACGGAAGTTGCGGACGTCCAATTCGGTGCCAAGAACCGCCTCGGTCAGCCCCTGAAGCTCGGCCAATGTGAACTCGGCCGGCAGCAAGTCTTGCAGAAAGCGGATGTCTTCAACGCGTTCGCGAAGCGAGGCTCGGGCGGCCGTCACCAGCACGGCATGATCAAAGGCCAGTTTGGGTAGCTCATCGACGACAAACCAGTCGGCCGAGGTCGCGTCGCCACCGGCCGACAGCACGCCGGGATTGCGGCTCAGTCCCACGAACAAAACGGTCACGGTGTGCCCTCGTGGGTCCCGGCCCGGAGTTCCAACTGCCCCGACCTGATACAGTACGACCTGCTTCAGGCCGGCTTCTTCCTCCAACTCGCGGCCGGCCGCCTCCGGCAGGTCCTCGTTCTCACGGACGAAGCCGCCCGGCAACGCCCAGTCGCCTCGGAATGGCGGCAGATCCCTGCGGATCAGCAACAGTTCCAGCCTCACGTGTGTGCCAGGCGCAGTCGGCCGAAACAACGCCACGTCCACCGTGACGGCGGGTCGGGGAAAATCGTACGTCCGGGCCGTGGCACTGCGTGAAGATTTCATTCTTCCATCTTATTGTTGACTCCACAATAAGCCAGCCGTATAGTTACTGTAGACAAGACAGTAAGCCACCTTCCAGGGGGACATCCGATGCTTGGAATCCGTTACGTCAAAGCCGCGCCGACCGTTCATGTGCTGCACTTTGTGGGCGGCCGGATTCGCCGGTCGGGCCCGGGTCTGAGCTTTTTCTGCTTCAGCCCTTGGTCGACGATCGTGGCCGTGCCGGCCGGCTCGATGGACGGGCCGTTCATGATCACGGAAACGACCGCTGACTTCCAGGACATCACCGTCCAGGGATCGCTGGCCTACCGCGTTAGCGATCCTGTCCGGCTTGCCGGCCTTCTCGATTACAGCCAGGAGGCCAATGGCCAGTACTCATCCGACGATCCCGACAAACTGGTCGATCGCGTCACCCAAGCTGCTCAGACGGCGTTGCGGCCCGAAATCCAGCGACGTAAGTTGCGCGAAGCCCTTCTGGAGGCCGAAGCCATCGCGGACCATGTTCACTCGGGCCTCCGTGAGTCGCCCGTGCTTTCCGCCTTGGGGATCGAGGTCCTCGACTTCTCGATTCTCGCCATTCGGCCGACCCCGGAAACGGCTAAAGCGCTCGAAGCACGCGCCCGAGAAGAGATGCTGCGCGAGGCGGACGACGCGATCTACGCCCGCCGCAACAACGCGGTCGAGCAGGAGCGGGTCATCAAAGAGAACGAGCTGAACACCGAACTGGCCGTCGAGGCCAAACAGCGGGAACTCGAAGAAGGCAAACTGGAGGCCGAGATCGAATTGGAAGGCCGTCGCCAGGTGTTTGTCGAGCGCGAAGCCGCCAACATCCGTACGCGGGCGGAGGCCCAGGCATTCGCCGTCGAGGCGACACTGAAGCCATTGGCCGCACTCGATCCGCGGGCCCTGCAGGTGCTGGCTGCCCGCTCGACCGATCCGCGGCACATGGTCGCTTTGGGGTTCCAGGAGATCGCGTCCAACGCCGAGAAGATCGGCACGCTCAATATCTCCCCGGACCTGCTCGATTCGCTCCTCAGACCCTCGCGGAGGGACCGATGAAGACTCTGGACAAAATTGTCATCGTCACTCGGAAAACCCGGCTGACGCAACTCCTCGAGCGTTTCAATTCGTGGGCCCAGGCCCGATTCTACCTGAGCCACATGAAACTTGATCCGGCCGTGTATGAGGAGGAACACGAGGTCTATTCCCGTAGCCTCATGCGGGTGCGGTCACTGGCGGGGACATTCGACCGGCCGGTTCAACTGCTGGAACGCAGCGTCGTACCGAGTTTCCTGTTCAGCCCCGCGGACACGGTGGTCACCGTGGGGCCTGACGGGCTGGTCGTCAACACGGCCAAGTACCTGAACGGCCAGCCGCTCATTGCCGTCAATCCGGACCCGGACCGGAATGACGGCATTCTCCTGGGGTTCAAGCCCGATGGAGTCGCCCTGGCATTGGCGACCGTCTTCGCAGGGACGGCGGCAACCCGAATGGTGACCATGGCCGAGGCGAAACTCAATGACGGCCAAAGTCTCCTGGCCTTCAATGACTTCCTCGTCGGATCCCGAACTCACGTATCCGCCCGGTACCGGCTCGACTGGGCCGGACGGACAGAGGTTCAGTCGTCGAGCGGAATCCTGATCTCGACGGGGGCCGGGTCGACAGGCTGGCTCAGCTCCACGCGGAACATGGCCGAGGCCGTCGTAAGCCTCTTCCTGGAAGGCAACGTGCCGCAGATACCGCAATGCCGCATGAACTGGGACGATCCCAGGTTGGCATTTGTCGTACGAGAGCCGTTCGCCAGTCGCTCGTCGGGAACCGACTTGTCGGCAGGATTCCTGCTGCCAGGTCAGGAGCTGGTCGTGGAGTCGCAGATGGCCGAGGGGGGAGTTATCTTCTCCGACGGCATCGAGTCCGACGCGCTGACATTCAATGCCGGCGCGGTCGCCCGAATTCGCACGGCCGGGCGGCCCGCCCGGCTCGTGGCCGGCGAATATCATGGATCGCATGAGCGAATGGACAACCACGACGATCGCCGGCAAACCCGCCGAGTTACTCGAACCGAAGGACCGACGCGGCGCACTGGTATTCCTGCATAATGCCGCCTGCCAGCCACTTTCCTTCAGCGATGAGTACTCCCGGTTGCTGCTGGAAAGCGGGCTGGCGTGTGTCTGCCCTTATGGTGGAGGGAGTTGGTGGACGGATCGCCCGACTCCGGAATTCGAGCCACCGCAAACTGCAGAGCGGTATGTTGTCGAACAGGTCGTCCCCTTCGTCGCCGAACGGTGGGGAATAAATGTACCGCGGTTAGGAATCTTTGGCATCAGCATGGGCGGACAGGGGGCCCTGAGGCTCGGGTTCCGGCACCCGGAACTCTTCCCGGCCGTCGCGGCGGTCGCCCCGGCCATCGAGTATTATGAGTTTTTCGGCCAGGGCTCATCGCTCGATCATCTCTACGAAAGTCCGGAACAGGCCCGACAGGACACCGTGCCGATGCATATTCACCCGAGCAACGTACCCGGCCACATCTTCCTGGCCACCGACCCGGAAGATGAGCTTTGGATACGCGGGGCGGACCGATTGCACGAAAAGCTCAAGGCGTTAGGCGTCGCTCACGAGTGCGACTTGTCCACCAGTGCCGGGGGGCACACCTGGAGCTATTTCGACGCCCTGGCCGGGAGGACCGTGAGGTTCCTCTCTCAAGCCCTCTCAACCGAATCCCGCCGACTCCTGTGACTGGTCATGCCCCGCGCCTAACATAATTTGAAGGGTAGAGCCAATCCCTAGGATTTGGCCGCTGACACCAGCTTGCCGGGGAGTCCCATGAGTTTGGCGGAATATCGACCGGGTTTGGCAGACGTGCCGGCAGCCGAGTCGGCCATCAGCGACATCGACGGTAAGAATGCCCGATTACTCTACCGCGGCTTTCCTGTCGAGGTCCTGGCCCGGGAGAGCACGTTCGAAGAGACCGCGTGGCTTCTCCTTAAGGGCGAATTGCCTCGGCAGAAGGAACTGGCAGATTTCGACGCACAACTCCGCCAACGGCGTGCCCTGCATTTCCGAATGACGGACATGTTCAAGGCGCTGCCGGCCACCGGGCACCCCATGGACGCGCTGCAGGCGTCGGTGGCCGCGCTCGGGATGTTCCACTCGACCCGCGAAGTCAGCGATCCGGCCGGGAATTGGGAGTCGTGCCTTCGAATCCTGGCGAGCGTGCCGACGCTTGTGGCGACGTTTCATCGCGTACGACTGGGTCTCGAACCGCTCGCACCCCGCGACGATCTGGATCACGCCGGGAATCTCGGCTACATGCTGACGGGCAAGGAGCCATCGCCGGCCGTGCGCAAGGTGCTCGACGCGTGCCTGATCCTCCACGCGGAGCATCAGATGAACGCCTCCACCTTCGCGGCCCGCGTCGTCGGTTCAACTTTGGCCGATCCCTATCGCGTCATCAGTGCTGCCGTCGGAGCATTGGCCGGCCCGCTTCACGGCGGCGCTAACGAAGAAGTTCTCGACATGCTCGAGGTGATCGGCTCTGCTGCGAACGCGAGGGCATGGTTTGAAAATGCCGTGGCGACCAAAGGTAAGATCATGGGCTTCGGCCACCGCGTCTACAAGGTCAAGGACCCCCGAGCGACGGTGTTGCAGGATCTGGCAGAGCACGTATTCGCCGAGACGAGCCGTCCGCGGAGCTACGACACGGCGCTCGAATTAGAAAAGGTTGCTCTCCCGGTACTTGGCGCAAAGGGCATCCATCCGAATGTCGACTTCTTCTCGGGTATCGTCTATCAGTCTCTGGGCATCCCGAAGGACATCTTTACGCCTCTGTTCGCAATTGCCCGCACGGCAGGTTGGCTGGCTCACTGGCTGGAACAGGTGGGAGGCAATCGGCTGTTTCGCCCTGAGCAAATCTACAAAGGTTATGCGGAACGGAAGTACGTTTCGCTCGACGAACGAGCCTGATTCGGGCTCGCCGCCCGCCCACGCCGCTTGACCCGCCGAACCAGGGTCAAATGCGGGTTCGGTTTCGAAATGAATACCGTTACTCACCGCCAGAGCGATTACCATGCTCGATATTGCGTTTGTCCGCGCCAATCTTGAGGCCGTCAAAGCCAATTGCGTTAATCGAGCGGTCAGGGCCGATATTGACGCCATCGTAATCCTCGATGAGGCCAGGAAGCGACTGATCCACGAAACTCAATCGCTTCAGCAGCGGGCCAATGAAGTCTCCAAGAAGATTCCGCAGGAAAAAGATCCGGCGGCCAAGCAGGCACTGATTGCCGAGGGGAAACAGGTCCGCGAATCCGTCGGGTTGCTGGAAAAGCAACTCAAGCAGGCGGAGGCGGATCTCCATGCCGCGCTGCTCATGATCCCGAACATGACACACCCGGATGCCCCGGTCGGCCACACGGCAGCCGACAACAAGGTCATCTCGCGATTCGGCGAACCGACCAAATTCAACTTTGCGCCGAAAGACCATGTCGCGCTGGCAGAAGCGCTGGAACTCGTCGACTTCGAAGCGGGGGCGTCGGTTGCCGGCCAGAAATTTTACTTCCTGAAAAACGAGGGCGCGTTACTGGAACTTGCGCTGATCCAATACGCGATCCAGACGCTGGTCCGCGAAGGTTACACTCCCGTCATTACCCCCGACGTCGCTCGGGTGGAAGTGCTTGAGGGCATCGGGTTCATTCCGCGGGACCCGAATCCCGAGACCAGGCAGGTGTATACCATTGCCGAGACAGACCTGTGCCTTATCGGAACGGCCGAGATTACGCTCGGAGGCATGCACCGCGATCATGTATTCGACGAACTGGACCTCCCCCGCAAGTACGTCGGCCTATCGCATTGCTTCCGGACCGAAGCGGGCGCTCCGGGACGGGACACCCGCGGGTTGTACCGCGTGCATCAGTTTACAAAAATCGAGATGTTTGCATTCTGCATGCCTGATCAGAGCGAGGCGATCCATCAGGAATTGCGCGAGATCGAGGAAAAGATCTTCCGGGGGCTTGGCATTCCCTTTCATGTGATCGACACCTGCACGGGCGATCTCGGTGGCCCGGCCTACCGTAAATACGACCTCGAAGCGTGGATGCCCGGCCGCGGCGCCGCCGGCGAGTACGGCGAGGTGACCAGCACTTCCAACTGCACCGATTTCCAAGCCCGCCGCCTGAACATTCGATCCAAGGCGACGGGTAAGAAGGGCACGCAATTCGTTCACACGCTAAACGGTACCGCCATCGCCTGCACGCGGGCCATCGTCGCCATCCTGGAAAACTATCAGCAGCAGGACGGTTCGATCGTTGTGCCGGAAATCCTTCGTCCGTGGATGGGTATCGATGTGATCCGCGCCCGCACGCGATAGAGTCTCGGGCCCGGTAGAATGAATGGCGATGGATCCCCTGCCGACTGACGAAAAAGACGCTCCCATTGGCCCGGCCCTCAAGGTCCGCTCATTTCCGACCACGCCCGGCGTCTACCTGATGAAGGACGATCAGGGCGTGGTCATCTATGTCGGAAAAGCGCGCAACCTCCGGTCCCGCGCTTCGTCGTACTTCCACAAAGCGGCCGCAATCGATTCGCGGACGGCGGACCTGATCAAACACATCGCCGACATCGATTACCTCGAGACTGGGACAGAAGTCGACGCCCTGCTGACCGAATCGCGGTTGATCAAAGACGTGCAGCCGAGGTTCAACAAGGACCTCAAGGACGGTAAATCATTCCCCTACCTCCAAATCCGGATGCGGGAGGAGTTTCCCCGGGTCGAAGTGACGAGGAAACCGCGGTCGCGGGGTGTAAAACTCTTCGGCCCCTTCACCAGCGTCCGCGGCTTGCGGCAAGCGGTCAACGTGCTTCAAAAGATCTTCCAGTTCCGCAATTGTTCACTCGACATCCGGGAGAGCGAACCCCGGTGGCGCTGGTACCGCCCCTGCCTGCTGCACAACATCCGGCAATGCACCGCGCCGTGCAATCTGCGAGTCACCCGCGAGGAATACCGAAAACAGATCCGAGGCCTGCGACTTGTTCTGGAGGGCCGAAAGGGCCGCCTGATCCGGGAATTGAAGCGCGAAATGAAAGAGGCGGCGGTCGCACTTCAGTTCGAGCGGGCGGCACGCCTTCGCGACAGCGTGGAAGCCCTGGGCAAGCTGGAATTGCGTGGCGACGTTAACAAAGACGTCCAACCACACGTGTTCGTCATCGACCCTCGCCGAGGGCTTGCCGGGCTGCGAAAGGCACTGCACCTTCGCGAGACTCCACGGTCCATCGAGGGTCTCGACATTGCCCATCTGGGCGGCGAGGATACGGTTGCATCCCTGGTTTGCTTCCTCGACGGAGTTCCATTCAAGGAGGGATACCGGAAGTTCAAACTGCGAACGATTCAGGGGATCGACGACTTCGCTTCCATCCGCGAAGTGGTTCTGCGGCGATTCCGCCGAGCCGCAGATGACGAATCCGTCTTCCCCGATGTCCTGCTGATCGACGGCGGGAAAGGGCAACTCAACGCGGCCCGCGACGCATTCGCGGCGCTGGGCATTGAACCTCCCTGCCTGATCTCGCTCGCCAAACAGGACGAAGAAGTGTTCCTGCCGGGCGAGAAGGAGCCACTGGTACTGCCCCGGCGGTCCGCGGCGTTGCGCCTCCTCCAATCCGTCCGCGACGAAGCCCACCGATTTGCACAGAGTTACCTTCACACATTGCGACGAAAGCGACTCAACGGTTAACCATGCGAATACTTTTGACAAACGACGATGGAATCTACGCCCCGGGCCTGCGAGCGCTTCGCAGGGAACTGATGAAGATCGGGGACGTATCGGTGGTCGCACCGGCCACGGAGCAAAGCGCGGCAGGCCATTCGATCACGTTGCTGACCCCGCTGCTCGTCCAGGAGGTTTTCGATGACACCGAACGGATCGGCTGGGCGGTGGAGGGTCGCCCGGCCGATTGCGTCAAGCTTGCGCTCCAGGAGATACTGCCCCAGAAGCCCGACCTCATCGTCAGCGGCCTGAATGCCGGCTCCAATGCGGGCATCAACGTCATCTACTCCGGCACAGTCGCTGCTGCCATCGAGGGTGCGTTCTACAAGGTGACGAGTATCGCTACTTCCTTGGAGTACACCAAGGCACAGCCGTTGGACTTTGCGACCGCTTCGAAACTCGCCCGGCAGGTCGTCGAACAGATCATCGCCCACAAGCCCACCGAGGGTTCGCTATTCAACGTCAACATCCCGGCCCTCGAGCGCGGACCGGTCCGTGGCGTGAAGGTGGTCCCGCAGAACGTCAGCCCTTACGTCGAGCATTTCGACCGTCGAACTGACCCGCGAGGTCGGGTCTATTTCTGGGCATTGCCAGAACTACACGGACCGGAGCCGCACCCGGACACGGACGCGACACTGCTCGACGAGGGTTGGATCACCGTGACGCCATTACAATTCGACCTTACTCACCGCCGCCGGCTGGAGGAGATGGCCGGCTGGCGGTGGGATTCGCCGGAGGCCTGACCCAGCGATAGACAGCGACGGATGCCTTCTCCACCGGCTTCGACTCCGGCCAATGGTACACGAGTTCGCCCGCGGCCGCTTTGGCCCGCGCCTCCGTCAGCAGCGGGAGTCGCGAGTGCTGGTTGTCCGACAATTCGACGATCACATACTGCAAATCTGGGTCGTCGGCGGCGGAGTCGGTGAAGTCACGCCCGGAATAGTAGCGACCCCAGCAGAACGGGTCGCGGATACCGGCTTCGCCCGGTGCGTGTTTCGCGAGCCATTGCCCGGCCGCGCGGTGCCCTGCCCGGTTCCCATGCAATGGCTTGGCTAGCGAGGGCATAGCTGCCGCGGCGGCCACCAAGACGAGCGTTGCAAGGACCGGACTTACTCGCAACACGCCTCCGCTGCGGCGGCACAGCCAATCGACGACCTCCATCAGCCCCAGTGTTGCCGGGAAGCAACCCGTCAGCACGATCAACGCCGTGTGCCGCTCCGAGAGGTACCCTACGGAAGATGTCATTCTGATAAGCAGGATCGCGTGTGCCGCGGACAGAACGATCAGGACCGCGCCGCCGGCAGAATTGCGAATCCGTCGATGCCATACGGCCAAACCGATGAGCGACAGCAACAGCCCAAACTGTCGGGAACTGGCAGCCGTTTCGGTGAGCAGCGTTTGGGTCGCCCAGAGTGTGCGATTGCGATTCGGGTCGCCGGCGTCCTGCCACCAGGCCGCGAGGAGAACCGGCGGTCGATCTGCCTTCCCAAAAAACGACTTCTCTGCCGTCGGGTCTCCTAGCAGGAATCTCCCCGTCGGTTTGTTCGTTATGCGACCCGTCGCCACGACGAATGGCCCAGCCAAGATCAGAAAGCCGATGGCCAGACTCGCCATTGAAACAGTCGATGACGTCCAACTGACCCGGGCAAGACAAGCGGCCCCGACGATGACGACGGCGACTGCCCCGGCCAGTTCTGCGCCTTCCGGCCGGGTCAGAAAGGCCATACCCGCCGCCAGGCCGGTCTCCAGAAAGGACCATGCGGAACCCGTTCGGAATGATCTTGCCGCGGCCCAGAGTCCGACCGCGATGAAGAATAGAAACATCGCCTCGGAGAGCCCGTCACTCGTGAATCGCACCCATGCGGGAAGGCACTGAAACAAAGCGGCTGAGGCAAGGCCAAATCGGCGGTCGATAATCTCCGTGCCGAATCCCACCATGGGGACCACGAGGAGAACGCCGAACAGGCAACTGGCGATCTGGGCCGCCAAAGCCATGTTTTCCGGAGTTGGCCCACCGGAAACGGCCCGGATCGGCCAGGAAGTAGCGAGGATGGCGAGCGGGTAACCCGGGGGCTGCTGTGAGGTTCGAAGCACGCTCACAAACGGCTCGTGCTCGAATCGGAGAGCGGTGACGATGAAACCGACAGAATCGCGCGCGGCCACTTCGGTCCGGACAACAATCCAAGATCGCACCGCCAGCGCGATGGCCAGTAGAAGAAGCACTGGCCACCACGAAGCCCGCCTCGTGGAAGATACTGCGTCCATGCGACCGGCAATCGTAAGCCCGGGTCCGGCAGTCCGTCAAGACGTATAACGGCGGAGTGCCGGGAGAGGACAGTATGACAGGTGAATTCGAGCGTGCCGGGGTCCGATTCGCATATCCGGAGAACTGGGAATGCGTACCCGACGATTACGAATCGGGTTGGGCCGTCACCGTCTACAGTCCGGACACGGCGTTCCTCTCCGTCACCTACGATGCGGGCGTCGACGATCCTAATGAACTTGCCGACGCGGCGCTTTCCACTCTGCGCGGGGAGTACCCGCAGCTCGATTCGGAGCCGGCCGGTGGCACTATCGCCCGATCGCCTGCCGTCGGATATGACGTGCAATTCATCGCACTCGATCTGACAAACACGTGCCTAATCCGGGCGATTCCGGTCTCCGGTGGCACCTTGCTTGTTTACTGGCAGGCGTGCGACACTGAATCGCAGAATCAACTTGTCCTCCGCGCGATCTGTCAGTCGCTGACCCTGGCGGACGACGACTAAAGGCTGAGGAACGACTGGCCCGCAGCGTGCAGGATCCGGTCGATGTGCGATTCGTCCATGCCGGCGGACAGGAATGCTGCCTCGAACTGACTGCACGGAAGATAGATGCCGTGATCCATCATCGACCAGAAGAATCTCGCGAATCTCGCCGTATCGCTGCGTCGGGCGGAATCGAAGTCTGTCACAGGCTTTTCAGTAAAGAACAGCGTCCACATACTACCGACTCGTGAAACCTGGTGGGGGATCCGGGCGGCCGTCGCCAGGTCACGCAATCCGTCCTCCAGTCGCAGACCCAGGTGTTCGAGATGGTCGTACGGCGGGCGATCGCGGAGAATTCGAAGCGTCGCGACACCTGCAGCCGTCGCCAGCGGATTGCCTGACAGTGTGCCGGCCTGAAACACCTTGCCGGCGGGCATGATATGCTTCATCAGATCCGCCCGGCCACCGTACGCGCCCACGGGCAGTCCCCCGCCGATGATTTTTCCGAATATGGTGAGATCGGGCGACGCTCCGAACAATTCTTGGGCCCCACCAAAGGCGAGGCGAAACCCCGTCATGACTTCGTCGAATACAAGCAATGCGCCGAATCGGGTTGTTAGCGAACGAAGTGCGGTCAGAAAGTCGGCCGTAGGGGGCACAAGACCCATGTTCCCAACAACCGGTTCCAGGATCACCCCGGCTATCTCACGGCCGCGGGACGCAAACGCGGCCTCGAGGCCGTGGACATCGTTATAGCGCAAAACCAGCGTATCCTGAGTGCAACCGGGTGGAACACCCGGGCTGGATGGCGTGCCATGCGTCAGAGCGCTCGAGCCGGCCGCCACCAGGAGGCTGTCAACGTGCCCGTGGTAGCAACCCTCAAATTTCACGATGACGTTCCGCCCCGTGACGCCGCGAACCAGCCGGACGGCGGACATCGCCGCTTCCGTCCCGCTGCTCACCATCCGGACCATCTCAACGGACGGTACTGCTTCTGTGATCAATTCCGCGATTTCGCTTTCACGCTCGGTCGGCGCGCCAAAGCTGGACCCAGCTTTCATGGCCTCCGTAACAGCCTCGACGACCTCGGGATGAGCGTGGCCGAGAATCATGGCCCCCCAACTGCCGATCAGATCGACGTACTTATGATCATCGATGTCGTAGAGGTATGGCCCTTCGCCGCGGGCAATGAACGGCGGTTCGCCGCCCACCGCTCCGAATGCGCGGGCCGGACTGTTCACGCCTCCTGGTATCAATCGCTGGGCCCGTCGATACGCCTCGTGACTGCGAGGCCGCGGTACTCGGGATACGTTCATTTCGGTTCTTTCTCAAGAGGCAATGCCCCGGCCGTTGCCGTGGCCTGCTTGACCATTGGTGCGAGTTCCATGTCGACATCCGATCCATAAAGATCTGAGAAGTCCCGGGCGAGCGCCCGGGCCTGTCGCACGTTGAAGGGCGTCGGCTGTTTGGCCAACGCATTGAGTTCCGATAGCCGAGTAGCCAGCAGGTCCCTTCGCATGTTCCGGATTGCGTCCGCCCCCTCTGGAATCCGCCCGACGAGCATTCGCATTTTCCCTGCAGCCATCACGACATAGTTCCGGTTCGACAGGTCCTTTTCAAATGTGGATTTGGTCTTCGCCCATGCCTCGTGCGCGGCCGGCGCGTCACCGAATACTTCGTATCGGACAGCCGTGTACGCCCTGCGCTCGGCATCGTTTGCCGGCTTGAAGTCCGGCTGAGTCCGGGCATCGATCCAGCGTTTTTCAATGATCGGCATATCTTCGATGGCTTTGATCTTCCGCTTCGACAGCCAACTCCAGGTCTTCGCTTCATCTCCGGCGGAGCTGGCATTTGCGTCGCTCAGTTCCTGCCAGCGCCTTTTCGCCTCGTCCAGTTTACCCTCGTCTTCGTAGTTCAATGCGGCAAATGCGACTTTCTCCGATTCGCCGTCGGGGGTGAATTTACGATTCCGTCGATTGTGGGTCTGACGCTCGAGCTTGTCCGTTTCCAACGTCTCAAGCCAACCCTGCATCTTCCGGGCATTGTCGTCGTTTCGATCCGGATACGCGGCGAAGTAGGCCCGAATGATGTCGATTCCGGAGTCAGAGCCGGAACTGAGGGCCGACTGGGCCCGGCTGAAAAACACATCCGGGCTCGCCGGCCGGGTCATCCACCACCCGATCGTCGCCAGAATTCCGAGGCCGATTACGAGCGCAGACGCGACGAACCAAGTTTTCTCGTAGACCGGTGCCGACTTGGCCTTAGATTTCTTTTTCTTCCCCGTCCGCAACGCGCGGGCGGCTTCGCGATCGGTCACGTCGGCCGGCCCCGGCCCGGCGCGGTCGGCCACCCGTGCCTTGACCATGTCCAGGCCGGCCGACCGTTGCGATGTCATTTTGTCTTCGACCTCGTCGAGTACCTTTTTGACCATCATCGCATCGAACGGCCGATGCTCGGGCTTTTTCTCCATCAACTGACAGACGAGCGTATCGAGCCACGGTGGAATGTCGAGCACCAGCCGACTCGGCCGCTCTACGGGCTCACTGACGTGAGCCAGAAACATATCCACGGGCGACTCTTTGACGAATGGCTTACGGCCGGTGAGGAGTTCATAGAAAACGCAACCGAGCGAATACAAATCACTTTTGCTGGTCAGAGTCCGCTCGCCTTTACACTGCTCCGGCGACATGTAGGCCGCGGTCCCCACCGTGCTATTCGCTCCGGTCAGGGCTGTGACATCCGTGTCCTTGGCGATTCCGAAGTCCGTCAACTTGAGTGTGCCGTCCGGCAGGATCATGAGATTCGACGGTTTCAAATCACGGTGAATAATGCCCTTATCGTGAGCGTGTTGCAGAGCGAGGCAAAGTTGACGACCAAGGTGAACGACTTCTTCCCACGGCAACCGGCCTCGCCGCTCCATAATCTTGTCGAGCGATTCCCCTTCGACATACTCCATCGCGAAGAACGGCGTCTTTTTGTATCGGCCGGTGGCAAAGAGCCTGACAATATTGGGATGGCGAAGTTGTTTGAGGATCTCGGCTTCCCGCTCGAATCTCGCCAAGGCTGATTCGTTGCCGGCGAGCCCGAGGCCGATGATCTTGATGGCGACGTCCTGCCCCGTCTCTGTGTAGTTGGCTTTATAAACCGTGCCCATCGCGCCGGAGCCGAGTTCTCCCTCGATGACAAACGGCCCGAGGTATTTTCCCGGCTCGATCATAGGTCAACTGCCCCGGCCTTCAACCATCGGGCCGCTTCCAACGCGTGGTAGGTGAGGATGATGTCCGCGCCGGCACGCTTGATGGAAAGCAATATCTCCAAGGTGATCTTCCTCTCGTCGATCCAACCGTTGGCGGCGGCGGCCTTCACCATCGCGAACTCACCGCTGACGTTGTACGCGGCGGTCGGCATCATTAACTCGGTTTTCACCCGACGGACAATGTCGAGGTAGGAAAGCGCAGGCTTGACCATGACCATGTCGGCGCCTTCGGCGATGTCCAACGCCACTTCACGAATGGCTTCGTCACTATTGGCGGGGTCCATCTGATACCCGCCGCGGTCGCCGAACTGCGGTGGCGACTCGGCCGCCGCCCGAAACGGGCCGTAAAAGGCCGAGGCATATTTGGCGGCGTAGCTCAGGATCGGAATGTCGTCGAATCCGTCGTCGTCAAGGCCCCGACGAATCGCCGATACCATCCCGTCCATCATTCCGCTCGGGGCGACAACATCTGCTCCCGCACGGACGTGGCTGACGCACTGCGCCGCCAGTCGGGGCAAAGTCGCGTCGTTGTCGACCATCATGCGCCCGTGGCGATTCGTCAACACACCGCAATGACCGTGGTCGGTGTACTCGCAAAAGCACTCGTCGGTGATGAGCAATGCGCGATCGCCGAACGTGCACCTGAGTTGCCGCAGAGCCTGCTGAACTATTCCTTCATCGCTCAGAGCGACATCACCGGCATTATCTTTGTCCGGCGGAATTCCGAACAGAATGAAGGAAGTCACCCCGAGATCAATCGCCGGGCCGACTACGTCGGGCAGGACATCAACGCTCAATTGGGCATGGCCGGGCATGGGCGCGATCGGCTGCCGGACACCACGGCCCGGGCGGACGAAGAGCGGAAGTATGAAGTCAGCGGCATTCAACTCCGTCTGCCGCACCATCTGGCGGACGAGCGGATGGTGCCGCAGTCTGCGGAGCCGGGTAGACGGAAATTGCTGCGTGATCATTGGCTCAGTAGTTCCCTGGCCCGATCCTGGACCAATCGGCTAAAGGTTTTGAATTGGGCGTTCTCAGAACTACCGATCCATTCGAATCCAACTGCCTCGGCCGTCGTAAGGATGACGCCGGCCCCGCGGAGCCGCTCAAGGGCCGTGCTGTGATCGAGTGAAAACCGGGCCGCCACGGCATCAACCGGAATGGCCACGCGGAATCCGAGGTGGATCAGATCGAAGGCGGTCTGGCTAACACAGACATGCGTTTCCATGCCCACAAGTAGAACCCAAGGTCGGTGTGCGTCGAGCGACGCCACGAACCCCGGTGCACCGCAGCAACTGAATGTCTTCTTCGCTGGGCGATCTGGCGGTAACTTGCCAGAGAGGGCGGCAACAGTGGGTCCCAATCCTTGCGGGTACTGTTCCGTGACGCGAACATCCACGCCGACCAGGGCCGCAACATCGAGAAGAAACGCGATGTTGCGTATGAGTCGTGGTCCGTCGGGAATGGCGGGCAGGAGCTTTTCCTGCACGTCGACGACTACGATGGTCGTCGTCGCGGCAGATAATCGGGACAGCGGCATGGCATTCGCCCGCAAGGAGTATCGTCTATTCAACGACTTTCATCGTTGCAGGGCGAGTCCCCGGCGGATGGTCTCGAGGTCCTCCCGCGCACGAACCTGGTCCCCGGCCTCGCCAGCGTAACAACGCAAATTATGATCCTGAACGATCCGGCTGGCGGCTTCCGCAAGATCGGCTGTCGGCGATACCGGTGCAAAACCTGCCAGCCAGTCGTTCGGCGTCCAGCCGGGTTGCGGGACCAGTTGCAAACGGGTCTCAGCCAATCTCATCAGTTGATCCATCGTAGTGTCTTGCCGTGTCGCTGCTTTGGCCTTCAGGGAGCGACGCAACCACCAGACGATCAGGCTAGCGCCGGCGACGATCATCGGACCGGCCCACATCCACCTCGACGGTTCGGTTGCGAGCAATTGATCGCGAAGAGCCAACTGCTTTTCGGGAGTGAGATCGAGCACGAACATCCGGAAAAAGTTCCCGAAGGCGACTTGGGCATCGTCTACCCACTGACTGAAGGCGGAAACTGCGTGTTCTTCGCTTCCGCCGCCGGGAGTCGGATCAAGGACGAGCCAGTGCCAGGTCGGCTGCCCGTCTGTCCCTCGTCTTTGGACGAGACACTCGACCCAACTATGAGCATGACTTTGCCGGACTACGTACGTGCCATCACCGCGTGATTCCGCGCCCTGGTACCCGAGCACGATTCTCGCCGGGATCCGCTGGCAACGCAGCATGAGGGTAAGCGCAGAGGCGAATCGGTTGCACGGCCCCCGCCGGACGCGAAGGACGAAGTCTTCGATGGGGTCAGCCGCGCCTTCCGGCTTCTCGACGATCATCGAGTATTGAAATTGCCCCGAATGCCGGAGGTAACTCGCTAGTCCACGTGCAATTGCCTCGTGCTGTTCTTCGTTTGAGTCTTTGCCGGTCGCCTTGGGAAGTCGGCCCGCTGATCGCAACTCCTCCACCACCTTGTTGGAGAACGCAAACATCCCGGGCAGGCCGGTGACTGCTGTCAGGTGGTCGGCAAACGGTTTGTCGATGATGATTGGCGGACTCAAGTCCGGAATGGGAGTGGGTGCGGTCACTTGTCGATACCAGACGTTGGGCGGCCCGAACGCCAGAACTGCCGGATAGACATCGCCATCAGACCTTGCCAGCCACGCCACGCGATCTCCACGGACGGTCTCAGTCCTTACCGGTCCAAACAACGCCGTGTCCGGCTGATACTTCGGCGGCCAGATCGGCTCGGCCAGATAAAAAACGGCCGACGGCTTGGTCGGAAACGGAAATACGAAGAAGTATTCCTGCGGACTGAGTCGCGGCAGACTCGTCGGGGCGTCAAATGGAAATCCTGGACGCCCGCGCGGCACGAACGGACGAGGCGAGTCCGGTCCTTTGTTGCGGCCGCGAGACGACTCGCCGGCAGATACCCACCGGCGGTTCTCCCAACGCCCACGATCATAGTAATTGAAAGTCACGCCTCGCCATTTCTGATCCGGCGAGACATCGAGCTTGGGTCGACCGTCGGCGAGTGATGCAGTGACCACGAACGCTTCTTCCGAACTCGACCGCAATTCTCCGCTGTGATTCAAGTCAATGGATGGGCGGTCGTCGGAGATTCCCGTCCGAAACCGATTTGCGATGGTCCCGTAGTCCCACGGCGTTTCACCGATCCGTGGCGTAATCAGGGATCCGATAACCCCTAGGAATGCGGCGAGCACAATCCACCGAATTCCCCGAGAGATCCCCGGCGTCGTGCCTTCCTCCATTTCGATTGCGTTGAAGTCGATGACGCACCGAACCGCAAACAATGAGTATGCCGCTGCGAGGATCGACACAATCGTATCGCTCGCGAGGGCACACCCGAGCGCGACCGCCATGAGGCCGATGAGTTGCAAACCCCAGTAATCGCCGCGGTGCTTCGGGCGAAACGACTTGGCAGGAATGATGACAAGAACTAGTGGACCGAGCAACGGAAGCAACTTCGTCGGCCCGAGAAGGTGCTGGAGGATCGTGTCGCCTGGCCGCATCAACTGGTATCCCGCCCATGCGAGCACGACGACGACGATCACCGCGCCAACGAAA
>JAIBBI010000221.1 GCA_019694755.1 Gemmataceae bacterium | reverse complement strand
TCGCGCTGAACAGCAGCGGCTACCTCGTGAAGGCCGACGACACGGCGGCCGTGTTGTTTGCCGGGCTCGTCGACTCGGCCGTGGCGATCGAGGTCCCGTCGGGCGGTTCGAACGGCGACGTCACGATCACCGTGGCCCGGCCGCCGGAGTTCGACGCGTACATCGCCTCGGCTGCGATCACGGATGTCGGCAAGAACGTGTTCTGCCTCTACAGCAACGAGTTGAGCTACGCCCCCGGCCTCAGTTACTTCACCTTCTGCGGCCGGGTCTGCCGGTACATCAACTCGACCACGGTTCGGGTACGAGCCCGCTACCTGGAAGCCGCGCCGGTCGTCAAGGTGACGATGCCGTACACCGCGGCGTCGACGGACACCAGCCACTTCGTGGCCGACAAGGCGTACCGGGTCAAGGCCATCACTCACCGGGTCGACGTGGCGGGCACCGACGCGGGTGCCGTGACGGGTCAGCCGGTCAAGGCGGCGAGCGGCACGGCGATCGGGTCGGGCACGGCCCTGAGTGCGGCGACCGCCAATCTCAAATCGACGGCCGCCACCAATACCACAGTCGCGGTGCATGGCACTTCGGCCAACCTCGACGTTGCGGCCGGCACCTGCGTCGGCCTCGACTTCACGGGCGTGATGACCGCCGCAGTGGGGTCGTTCCAGATCGATCTTGTCCCGGTGTCGTGAGCCCGGGCTGACAAAGGATCACGAAACAGGAGACAACAGACATGCCTGCCGAAAAGGTCAGCATCTTCACCGGGCAAATGCGGACGGACTTCGATACCGCATGGGCTCAGCTCAATGCCGAACAGGCCCCGTGGGAGGGGTGGACGGACAAGATCCAGTCCGGCAGTCGCATCGAGCACATTTCCTGGCTGACCCCGACGCCGGGGATGGGCCGGTACACCGGGGCCCGCCGTTACGGTGCGATCTCGAACTACACCTACAAGCTCGAAAACCTCGAGTACGACGGTGCGTTCAAGATTCCGCTGCGCGACATCGAGGACGACCTGACCGGCGGGTACGCCAAGAAGCCGGCCGAACTGGCCAAGGAAGCCCGGAACTGGCCGAACTATCTCGGCCTCCAGGCCCTCGCCAACGGCAGCACGGTGAACTGCTACGACGGCGCGGCGTTCTTCCGGACCTCCGGCGGTGAGGGAACGGTCAGCAACATCATCACGCCGAGTATCACCGGCTCGGCGACTGCCAATCACACCCTGTACTTCCTCTTCCACGGCGGACCGCTCAAGCCGCTGTTCTACCTCGACCGGAAAGCGCCCAAGCCCGGCGATACCGGCGGGCTGGAGACGAGCTTCGAAGAGAAGGTGGTCAAGTACTGGGTGGATATCGAGGGCGTGGTCGGTTACGCCTGGCCGTGGGATGCGGTGAAGGTGACGCTGACGAAGACCCCGACGCTCGCCGAGTGCGAGCAGATCATGCGGGAAATCGTCAACGCCTTCCGCGGTTTCAAAGCCCCGAAGGGCCTGGCGACGGACATCGACAAGTACCCGCACGAACAGACCCAGTTCAGTACGGCCAACGCCACGCTGTTTTGCTCGGGCACGGGCATCGAGTACCTGTTCAAGACGGTCCTGACGCAATCGCCGCTGACGGTCGTGAACAGCAACGTCACTGGTCAGTACCTGGGCATGGCCAACGTGCTCGTGAGCAACGTCCTGAACCCGTAAGCGATTGCGGGGCCGAACAACTGAACGAGGTGGGTCGTGGCATACGTTACTGACGCTGAGGTCAAAACGTATTTCGCGGCCCACCTTGGTTTGTTGTCCGAAGGCGACACGGACGCGAAGTACGACGTCCTGATCCCCCGGGCCAATTCCGCTGCCTACAACCTGATCCGCGGCAAGCTCCTCCAGCGCGGGTTCACCAGCACTCAGATCGGATCGTGGGACCAGGGTGCCGAGTTCAACCTCGATCTGGCCTGTTGCTACCTGATGCGGACGGCAGCCCAAACGACGGAATCGGACCTCTGGCAGCAAAAGTTCTGCCGGCAGGATGAACTCGACGAAATCCCGATCCTGATCGATGGGGAGCTGATTATCCCCACGACTCAAGCCGGCAACATCGGCTACGGCGACATGAGCCGGACGGACGACGAGTTCTCACGCGACACGGAATGGTGATGGCCGAACCGAAGCCACCCGAGGTGATCGCCGAGCTGCTGCGGCAGAGTCCGCCGCTGCCCGAGGAGGCTCGCGTCGTCAACGTGTTCCTGAAGCGGGCCCGGCTGTTGATGATCGCCGCCGTGAAGGAGAACTTCGACAAATCGGCCGGGCCGGACGGTACGCCGTGGAAGCCGCTGAAATTTCCCCGGCCTCGAGGCGGCAACAAACCGCTGCTCGATACCGGCATGCTCCGGGCCAGCGTCACCGGCGGATCTCCGGAGTTTCGGGCGGATACCGGGCTCAACTACGTGTCGATCGGCACCGTGCGACCGGGTGCGAACCTGATGCACGCCGGCGGGACCGTGGTGCCGACGAAGGCCAAGGCCCTGGCGATCCCGTTGACGAAGGACGCGGTCCGGGCCGGCAGTCCCCGGCGTTTCCCGCGGCCGCTCGTCATGCTGTGGCGGACCGGGGCCCAGTCGGGCGCCCTGGCCGAGGTCAAGAAACCGGCTCGCAAGGCCGGCACGCAGGAGCTGAACCTGCGAAAGAAGATCGGCACCTACGTCCCGAAACAGCGGGCGATTCTGGCCAAGATCAAGTCGCTGACCGCACGGGCCAAGAAAGCAAAGACAGGGGCGGCCAAGGCCACGCTGAAGGGCCGGATCCAACTGGAGTACCTGAAGCTCAAGAAGCTGAGCAAGGCGACCGCGGACAACGTGCGGAAGAAGGAGACGCTGGCCGGCAAACGGAAAGCCGTGCTGACCCTTCAATACGCGTTGGTGAAGAAGGTCGTGATTCCGGCCCGGCCGTTCGTCGGCTTCGGTCCGCGGCTCAACGGGAAGCTGGATTCGCTGGCCATGAAGACCGTGCAGGAACTCTTCCGAGGGACTCCCAATGGCAGGTGAGAAGGTCACGACGCTGGTCCCGTCGGCTGCCGTAGCGGTCGAAGACGGAACCGGGTCCAGCACCGCACCAGTAACGTCGACCATCACGCCCGGGACAGGCAAGTCCGCATGCGTGGGCAGCCTGTCCTGGTCGTACGACTCCGATCCAACGGGCGGCAGCATCACGCTGACGGACGGAACGACGACGCTCGCATGGTACATCAAAACCGGCGGCCCGGGGTTTCTGGTGTTCAACCCGCCGATTCGGTTCGCGGTCGGCTCGCCTGTGGTGGGGACCATCGCACAGAGCGGTTCGATCAACCGGTCGATCCACGTCAGCGGTTTCATCGACGGGAGCATCTGAGTGGCGTGGGAACTGGCTGTCACCGATCTTGCGGACGGCTCCGGCGCTCGAGTGTCGATCGGGGCCGGCAGCGGTGCGGAGTTCAACATCGAGCGGGCGGAGGTCTCGGCCTCATCCGTCGCGTCTTGGGCGGTCGTCAACGATGACCCGCTGTCCGGGTCGGGCGACGTGACGGTCGCCGGGCTCGGCTACTACCGCTGGCGGATTGTGGACGCAAACACCTCGGCGGTGCTCGCGCCGGTCGTGCCCGGTTACTTGTTTCAGACCGCGACGGCCGAGGGCGACTCGGTCTATGAGCGGTGCCTGACGATGCTGCGGGACCGGATCGAGGGGCTCGGATTGACGACGAAGGAAGGGACCGAGCTGCCCATCGTGATCCGCCAGGCCGGCGACAACAACCAGGCGAACCTCAGCTATCCGTGCATCCTGCTCGGTTTCCTCGACCAGGCGGAGTCGGACGCGGGGGGCAACAACCAGAACTACGACCTCGCGTACCCGGTACTCGCTCAAGTCGTCGAGCGGACACAGTGGCACGCGGACGCGAACCGGGCCCGATATCTGCAGTGGCGGGAAAAGATTCACGTCCGGACGAATCTTCAGCGGTGGGACTTTCGGGTTCCCGAAGTCTGGAAGGTGGAATGCAAGCCCGGTGCCGTTGTCAGTGCGCCGGAGTCGAAGGACCGTCTCGATTACCGAGAGGGGCTTCTGGCGTTCCAGTGCGTGGCCCGGCACCGGAAGAACACGGAATGAACGCGGCAGTACCGCGGGAGAAGAACCATGACAGCAAAAGCCGGCGTCGTGTCCAGGATCGCGGTTGGCGACGCCACAAACGCCATGACCTTGATCTCGTTCGACAGCGAGTCGCTCCAGGAGACCCGCGGCGTCATCGTCAACAACGGCATTCGCGGGACGCGGGCGCATTACATCGAGCGGGTCCGCAACGGCGAGATCGCCGTCGGCGGCAACCTGACGTTTACCCCGCAGTCGAATGAGTGGGAGTTCATCCTGCCGAAGATCCTCGGCGGGACACCTTCGGGGACCAGTTATCCGCTGGGGGAATCGCTGGCGAGCTTCATCCTCGACAAGGAGTATGCGTCGGGGGACGTGCATCGGTTCGCCGCGCTCTACGTCAATCAGGCCACGATCAGCGGGTCGGCGGGATCGGCGATTACGCTCTCCTTGGATTTGCTTGGCACGGGCAGCATCACAACGGGGGCCACATTCGCTTCCGGCGGATCACTGACTGACAACACCGCCAACGACTTCTTCGTCCACAGCGACAGCGACGGGGCGTTCATCCTCGGCGGATCGACCATCCCGCTGAACAGTTTCGAGATCGTGATCAACAACGCGATCGAACTGCGGAAGGTCAACAGCCGGACCGCGACGGCCGCGACCGCCACCGACCGGATCATCACGGTCAACTTCTCGGTGCCCTACGGCGAGGCGACGTTCAACTCGTTTACCGATTCCGACGTGACGGGCT
>JAIBBI010000220.1 GCA_019694755.1 Gemmataceae bacterium | reverse complement strand
AAGCAGAGGTCACGCAAATGTTGGATCGACGAACTGTACCACCCGGCGATGGTGGCTTCAAGGCGTCCGGGATCACCCCAGGGCGGCGCCTGTTCGCGTTAAGAACGCATGCTCGGCGCGCAAGAAAAGGCCCCCGCGATTTCGGCGCATGGCCGGAACGGCGGGGGGCGTGGGGGCGACGGGAGGCCCAGGACTGGCAATCCGCCTAATCAGGCGGGGCGGCGGCGAAGCCGCGCGACGACCAGTCCGGCAGCCATCACGCCGACGAGCACCACCTGCGACGGCTCGGGAACAGCCGCCGTCGCGACGCTGCCGCCGAGGCTGATCGGCAGAAACGTCGTGCCGCCGTCGGGGCTGTAATCACCCAGGCGGAAGGTGCCCGCCGCGGCGATCGTGCCACCGTTGGCCGAGGTCGTGTTCGCCGCGCGGAAGAATACGCGGAAGCTGCTGTTCGCCGTCACCTGGGCGAAGTTGAACGACTGGTTATTGAAGGCGGTACCGGCCATCGTCAGCGTCGTCAGCAAGGTCTCGGGGCCGTTGTCGACCGAGTACAGCACGTTGACGAACCCCGGCCCGGTGTTCGATGAGCGGCCGGCGAACGCGATGCTGTTGATGAAGGCAGTGAAGCCCGGGGCGACGGTGAACCCGAGGAGATAGAAGTCGGTCGGATCGGTGCTCCAGCCCGACGAATTGATCGAGTTGGCACCCGCTGTGGGCGTCAGACCCGCCCCGCGCGACAGCGCGAGGGCCGAGACGCCGGGCGTCACCAGCGTCGCCGCCGACGAGGCCTGGTCTCCAGGCTGGCCGGCCATCTCATAGGCGACAATGTCAGCGCGAGCGGTCGTGCCGGCCAGCATCAAAGCGGCGGCAAACACCAATCCGCAACGAACGAGACGATGGGGCATGTCGAGAAACTCCGGGCGGGTGAAAATCAGAGCCAAGCGGGTCGTAAGCGAGGGCTCCGATGGCGGGAAACCGCACGTATTTCACCAATCATGACCCGATCCGTCGAATGAAAACTTCATGAAAGTCCAGCGCACTGGCCTGGAGCCGAACGATTGCGACCCTTGAAGTCGGGCGGGAAGGGCGTAGAGTGACGGTGGTCATCCGAGGACGTAACGGCCCGGGCCGGAAGGAGTGCTCGCCCATGTCGCTGGGTCCACCGAGCCTGACCGGCCGCTGGTCGGGTGCCTACGAGCAGCATGGTCGGGAAGGCCCGATCGAGGCCGAATTTCAGGTCGACGACGCGGGCCGGCTCACCGGCACCATGCGCGACCTCGTGACCGACCAGGATCTCTCCCTCTTCGACGCGGCAGCATCCGCCGGCCTGCCTCCCGGTTACGACGAGCAGGTCGAGGCCCGGCTGCGCGAGGTCTTCCCCGACCAGGCCGCCCAGCCGATCCGGTTCGTGAGCCACGTTCCGCCCGACTCCGACCTGGAAGGGGAGGTCGAGGGCATTCACGTCCGCTTTCGCAAGACCTACCGGGGCGAGAGCCACTCCGGCTACCGCGTGGGCGACAACGTGCTGATCGGCGGCCTGGTGAACAACCACGCCGTCAACTACCGGGGCAAGCTCGGACCCGATGGACAGACCATCGAGGGGCGCTGGTGGATCGACGCCGATCCCGAGCGCAGAACACCTCGCGACGAGGGCTCGTTCCAGCTTCGACGCCACGCCTAGACGCGGCTCGCCGCCCGGGCGGCTCGAACCGAACCGGCCGGAATCGGTGCTCATCCCCACCGCGGCCGACCGCGCCCGCCGGAGCGGGCGCGGCGTGAGCGGCAAGATCCTCCTCGATCACTTCACCGCGACAGGCTCGACCTTGATCTTCCGGGGCGGTGTGACCTCGGTCTTCGGCAGCGCGAGCGTGAGCACGCCGTTCTCGAAGCGCGCCACGGCCTTCTCGGTGCGAACCGGACTGGCAAGCCGCACGGTGCGCTGGGTCATCCCTGCGCGACGCTCCCTCATCACCCAGTTCTTTTCCTTCTTCTCCTCTTCGAACTTCGTCTCACCCCGGATCGTCAGCAGGTCGTCGTGAACCGAAACCTCGACGTCCTCGGGTTTGACGCCCGGAAGCGACGCCTTCACCACGTACTCCTCGGGCGTCTCGCTGATATCGAGCGGCAGGGGCGCCACCCCCTCCTCGGCGGCCGGCATGGCGAGCATGCCCGGTCGCACAAAACTCCCCTCCACCAACGAATTGAATGCGTCGCGGAGGCTCATCATCTCGCGGAACGGCTCGAATTTCTGAAGGCGTGTCATCGCTGCACCCCTCCTTTCTGGGGCCTGCGACGATGCCGGGCGGCGTGGTCGACCTGAGATCTGGAATTCTCCGGCCCGGCCGCAATCAGCCTGCGAGCGCCGCCGTTCCACCACTCCGGCGAACCGCGGATCGCGGCGCCTCGTGGGCCAATGCTCTCTCCCCCTTGTAACACCAGCACATCCAGATGTCCAGACTTCCTTGATCCCTGAGACAACGGATGCCGGCCCCTCATGCATCGCCGCGGCAAACCCGTCGGCCGATCGATGCCGGCGCGGCCGGAAGGCACGATTCGACGGGATGGCCTAAGCACGAACGGAGGGACGGACGGGCTGGCTAACCGCGCTTGATCTTGAGACCGGTCACCTGGCGGACCCAGCGTCCGTGACGCTTCTCGCCCGGCACGATCACCTGGAACGGCCCTTCCTTGGCGGAGAGAGGCTTGCCGTCGCGGCGGTCGGCCAGCACGACGACCCGATCGGTGAACAGCGAGTCGAGCTCGGGGAGCGCGAACAGGACGCGGTAGCCGTCGGCCGCCTCCACCATGAGGTAATGCTCCAGGGCCGGCCCGCGCAGGTCTTGTCCCAGCTCGAGGCCGGTCGCCTCGAGGATCGCCTTGAGAGGGACGCCCGAGTACTCGGTGGGCTTACCGTCGTGGTCCTTCTCGCGCACGGTCTGGTGCGGCATCCGGGCCAGCTCATCGGCCGTGAGCTTGAGCGGCTTCGGCACCAGGCCGCCGACCTCCACGGCCGCGGGGCGCGGGTCGTCTCCTGGGGCCGCGGCACTGACCCCCGCGCACAAAACGACCAGAATCGCCAGCCAGCGGCCACTTCTCGCGTTGTCCATCGAAACTCACCTCGTGAATCGGTGAAGGACCCGCGCCCCGGGATCGGGGCGCGGAAAGCCCGGCTCATTCGCGGATGAGCCGCACCTCGCCGGTGTCGTCGCTCCGGTAGCCGGGAAGTTCGGCCAGGGCTCGTCGGTAGGCCGGAGACCGCAAGGCGGCGACCAGCGCCTGAACGCGACGGTCGTCGTACCACCGGTCGGGAACGCAGAGATCGTAAACCTCCTGGCGCACCGCGAGGAAACCCAGACCCGCCTCCTCGCTGACCAGCCGGAGACAGACCCCGGCATCGGCCCAACCGCCCTGCACGGCCGTCGCGACGCCGCGGTGGTCGAGGGCAACCCGGCGCGGGGGACGACGGCCGCCCAGCAGGGCGTCGAGACATTGCCGCGCGCCCGAACCCGCCTCACGTCCGACCCAGCGCAGGTCGGACGCCAGCGCCTCGC
Source organism: Gemmataceae bacterium (assembly GCA_019694755.1). Taxonomy (GTDB): domain Bacteria; phylum Planctomycetota; class Planctomycetia; order Gemmatales; family Gemmataceae; genus JAIBBI01. Next base: position 1,319 of record JAIBBI010000220.1, on the reverse strand, counting down.
GCAGCCAGCCGAGCTTGAGGCTGGGATCGAACGCGATCCCCTCGTCCCAGCGCGCCACGCGGATCAGGCGGTATCCCGGGCCCAGCTCCCGGTGCACCACCTCGTCGTTCCCCTCGGGATGATCGGCCCCCGTCAGGTGGACGCCCGCAACGTGAACCAGGCCCTGACGCAGCAGCTCCAGCGCGCTGCGGCTCGACCGCTGCAAGGCAATCAGCCGCACCCCCGCGCTCCGCGCCAGCACGGCCGACAGAAGCCCGACCGCCGGGTCGCAACCGGCCATCACCAGCGTGGCCGTCGCCTCGTTCAAAATCCCCCCGCCTGCCTCGACGCGCGGGGCCTCGGTCGCTTCGAGCACCACACCGTCATGCGGCACGACCCCCAGCGGCGACGCCTCGACCGGATAGCAACGCAGCCGCCCGCCGATCTCCGCCTGCCAGTAGCGGCAGGGCACGCCGCGGGGCGCCCAGGCCCATCCGGGTGCCGCCGCGAGCGTCTGGGGAAGCCGGAACAGGTCTTCCACCCGACACTCGAAGGCCGCCGCGAGCGCCAGCGCCGCCGCGGCTGACGGCACCAGGCGCTGCATCTCGATCGCGCTGACGCCCGTTCGCGACAGACCCGACCGCCGCGCCAGCTCGTCCTGCGACCAGCCGCGGCGCTGCCGCTCCTCGCGCAACCGATTCTCCAGCAGACCCCGCTCGACTGTCATGATCGTGTCAGCCTACGACCGGATTGAAGCGGCGTCAATCGCCCGGTATAAGGAGTCGATTCGCCCGGATCATGTCAGTCAACGCCATGATCCGGTCGTCCCGGAGTCAGCTTCATGGCCAGCCGGCAAGTGCGTCGCGGGTTCACACTGATCGAATTGCTGGTGGTGATCGCGATCATCGCGGTGCTCATCGCGCTGCTCTTGCCCGCCGTGCAGGCAGCGCGCGAGGCGGCCCGGCGGATCCAGTGCGTCAACAACCTCAAGCAGATCGGCCTGGCGCTGCACAACTACCATGCGACCCACGGCGCCTTCCCGTCTGGCCGAATCAACACGTATCTGGCGGGCAACGGCCACTGCTGGAGCGCTTATTCCCAGCTTCTTCCCGCGATGGAGATGCAGAATCTGTTCAACGCCATGAACTTTGTGATGAACCCCGACCCCGACTATACTTCCTCGAGCGCCGTTGTGAACATGACGGCGGCCGTCACCGTCGTCAGCACACTCATCTGCCCGTCCGACGGAGGCCCGACGAGCGTCGTGGTCGGCGGCGGAGCGTATGCCGGACACAACTATCCGCTGAATGTCGGCTCCGAATACGCGGTCGTTCAATCGC
>JAIBBI010000070.1 GCA_019694755.1 Gemmataceae bacterium | reverse complement strand
TACGTCGCCTTGAGTGCGAGCACGGCTTGCTTGAACTCCGAGGCCGTCTGAAACCGGTCTTTCGGGTCGCGCTCCACGGCTTTGATCAGGAACTTCCGGCCATTATCCGGGATGTCCGGCCAAACGTCGCGCGGGTCGCGGGCCGGGGAGTTGATGCGTTTCTGAAGCGACTGCTGCGAGTCGGCCGACCGCTCCCACGGCAGCACGCCGGTGAATACCTCGAATGCCGTGACGCCGAGCGCAAAGAGATCGACGCGCTGGTCTGTCGTCTGCCGGCGAATAATCTCGGGCGCGAGGTAGTCTGGTGTTCCGGTCCGATTACCGGGCTGGCAGAACTCCGGCGTAAAGGGAATCGTCAGCCCGAAGTCGATCAGCTTGACGACGCCCTCGTGAGTCATCATGACGTTGCGCGGGCACAGGTCGCGGTGGAGAAATTTCTTCTTGTGAAGGTAGTCGAGAGCGTCGGCCAGTTGAGCCAGCACTTCGACTTCATGTCCCTTCAATTTCGGGCTACGGGTTTCCACCTGGAAATTCAGCCCCGTGCCCTCGATCAACTCCATGACGAGGTAAGGCTCGCCCTTGGTCGAGTATCCCCATTCGTACGTGCGGACGATGTTGGGGTGCTGCAGGTCCATGCAGATGTCGCCCTCGGGCGGCTTCTTACGTCCGACGAACCGGGCTTCAAATTTGGCGGTCTTTTCCTTGTCGAGGATCTTGAGGCAGACAGTCCGACCGAGGGTGCGGTCGTACGCCCGCCAGACGCGGGACATGCTCCCCTGCCCCGTGCGCGAGTGCATGTCGAAGCGCTTTTCGAGGTCGATCTTCTTGGGCTTCTTTTTCTTGACCGGCGCGGGATTCCCGGAGCCGGACTTCTTCGGCCCGCCGCCCCCGCCGAACATCCCTTTGAAAACGTCGAAGAAACCCATGATCCTCCCCGGCGGACCGTGCAGCCCGACCGGTCGCGACGGCATTCCCCGCACCCCGACTATCCGCTATTTTTCGCAGTAGTCAATGAGCCGGGCCACTTCCGTGCGCAGGTCGCGACGGTGAACGATCCGGTCGACGAACCCGTGCTGCAGCAGGAACTCGCTGGTTTGGAACCCCTCGGGCAGTTCCAGCCGGACGGTGTTCCAGATCGTCCGCTTTCCGGCAAACCCGACGAGGGCTCCCGGCTCGGCCAGCGTGAGGTCGCCCTGCAGGGCCCAGCTTGCCGCCACGCCGCCCATCGTCGGGTTCGTCAGGATGCAGACGTAAAGGCCGCCGCTGGAGTCGTGCCGGGCCAGGGCCGCGCTCACTTTGGCCATCTGCATGAGCGAGAGAATCCCCTCCTGCATTCGGGCCCCGCCGCCCGAGCCACTCACGAAGATCAGCGGCAGCTTCAGCTCCGTAGCCCGCTCGGCCGCACGGGTCAGTTTCTCCCCGACCACGCTGCCCATCGAGCCGGCCATGAATGCGAAATCGGTGATGCCGATCACCACGGGCCGGCCACGGATGAAGCCTTTGCCCGTGACCGCGGCGTCCGGCAGGCCGGTCTTCTTCTCCTCGGCCAGCAGTCGCTGGTGGTACGGGATGCGGTCCACGAATTCGAGCGGGTCTTTCGACCGCAACCCGGTGTCCCATTCCTCGAAGCTGTGCTCGTCGAGCAACTGGTCGATCCGACCCTGGGCCGGCATGTAGAAGTGGTGGTCGCACTCCGGGCAGACGTTCAGCGCGGCCTCGACCTCTTTCTTGAAGAGGGAGGCCTTGCACCCGGGGCATCGGATCCACAGCCCCTCGGGAACGCCGCGCTTCGGTCGTGCCATGCTTCCACTGTCGGAGTTCATCGGTCGTCGATCTGTGCGAGCGAGGCGAATTTCTTCCCTTCGACGTAGGCAAGGAAAGCCCCGCCGCCCGTCGAGACGTGGGTCATCTTGGCGTCGAGGCCGAACTGCTCCACAGCCTCGGCCGTTTCGCCGCCGCCCACGACTGTGATGCCAGGGCAATTCGCCATCGCCTCGGCAATCTTGCGGGTGCCCGCGCTGAAGGCTGGCTGCTCGAACCAGCCGACCGGGCCGTTCCAGATCACCGTACCCGCCCCGGCTATCTTAGTTGAATACAGCTTCACCGTTTCCGGCCCGATGTCGACACCCTGATACCCTGCGCCGATCGGGCCTGCGACCGTCTCAACGGCCGTCAGGTCGTCCGACTTGCATACCACCGAATCCACAGGCAGCGTGATCTTGCTGCCGACGTGCGGCAGGAGGTTCTTCGCGGCAGCGACTTCTTCCTCGGGAATCTCCATCGAGCCGACGGCCGTGCCTTGGGCCTTCAGAAACGCATAGCCCATCTTCCCGCCGATGAGCAGGTGGTCGACCTTGGCCAGCAGCGCCTGGATGAAGTTGATCTTGTCGGAGACTTTCGCGCCGCCCATGACGCTGAGCACCGGCCTCTTCGGCGCGGTCATCAGCCCGTCGATGATCTCGAGTTCCTTAGCCACGAGCAGGCCCACGGCCCGCGGTCGGCCCGCGGCCTTGAATGCGGCCGGCACGGCCACCATCGACGCGTCCTTGTCATTGTGACAGGTCCCGAACGCGTCATTCACGTACACGTCGGCGAGGCCGGCCAACTCGACCGCGAACGTCGGGTCGTTCTTCTGCTCACGCGGGTCGAACCGCAGATTCTCAAGGACTAGCACGTCGCCCGGTTTCATCGTCTGGGCGGCGGCCGAGACGGCGGGGCCGGTCACCGAATCGCCGGCCTTTTGCACAGGCCGACCGAGGTGCTCGCCCAACCGGGCGGCGATGGCGTCGGTCTTCAGGACGGCGTCCTTTGCCGGGTCGCCCGAGGGCCGGCCGACGTGCGTCATCGCGATGACGGCCGCGCCTTTTTCAAGAAGTGCATTGATCGTAGGCACCGCACCGCGGATGCGCCGGTCGTTCTTGATCGCGCCGGTCTTCTTGTCGAGCGGCACGTTGAAGTCGACGCGAATCAGCACACGCTTGCCGCGGAGGTCTCCCAGGTCGGCGATAGTGGTCTTGGCCATTGGCTTCTCGTGATCGCAGTTTGGTTAAGCCGCGATCAGCCTTTCGCGATCATGTATTTCACGAGGTCGACGCAACGGTTGGAGTAGCCCCACTCGTTGTCGTACCAACTGATCAACTTGAAGAATCGGCTATTCAGCTCGATACCGCTGCCCGCGTCGAAGATGCTCGAGTGGGTATCGTGCATGAAGTCGCTGCTGACCACTTCGTCGTCGGTCCACGCAAGAATACCCTTCAGGTAAGTCTCGCTGGCCTTCTTCATGGCCGCGCTGATGTCCTTGTAGCTCGTCTCCTTGACCGTGCGGACCGTCAGGTCGACGACCGATACCGTCGGCGTCGGCACCCGGAACGACATGCCCGTCAGCTTGCCCTTCACTTCGGGGATGGCCAGCCCCACTGCCTTGGCGGCCCCGGTGGTGCTGGGGATGATGTTGATCGCGGCCGCACGCCCGCCCTTCCAGTCTTTCTTGCTCGGGCCGTCGACGGTCTTCTGCGTGGCCGTGTAACTGTGGACGGTAGTCATCAGACCTTCTTCGATTCCGAATCCGTCCTTAAGCAGCACATGGACCACCGGAGCGAGGCAGTTGGTCGTGCAACTGGCATTCGAGACGATGTGGTGCTTGCCCGCATCGTACTTGTCGTGATTCACGCCCATGACGAGCGTGATATCTTCGCCCTTGGCTGGAGCGCTGATGATAACCTTCTTCGCCCCGGCGGTGAGGTGCCCGCGGGCCTTCTCCGCCTCCGTGAACAGGCCGGTACATTCGATTACATAATCGACACCGAGCGCCTTCCAGGGCAGCGCGGCCGGGCCTTCCTTCACCGCGAGACACTTGATCGCGTGGCCGTTGACGACCAGGCCGTCGTCTTCGGCCGCACCGGCCGAACGCGTGCTGGCCACCGAAGCGTTGAAGCGGCCCTGCGTCGAATCGTACTTCAGCAGGTAAGCAAGATTGTCGGCCGGCACGAGGTCGTTGACCGCGACCACATCGAGTTCCTTGCCAAGCAGGCCCTGCTCGACGAGCGCCCGGAACACGAGTCGCCCGATCCGACCAAACCCGTTGATGCCGACCTTGATCATGGAGTTGTCCCCCGCGCCTGTGATTGGCCGATTCATATCGCGTTAGCTACGAATAACATAGGAATCGAAACACACTGGTCCACACGAAGGTCGCGCTATGAGCCGCGTTATCCGCATTGCCGTCACGGGGGCGGCCGGTCAGGTCGCCTATGCCATGCTTCCGCGATTGGCGTCCGGCGAGTTGTTCAAGCCTGATGTCAAAATCATCCTCCAGCTTCTCGAAGTGCCGCCCGCGATGGCCGCCCTCGAAGGCGTGGCAATGGAACTCGACGACTGCGCTTTCCCCGCTTTGAAAGAGATCATCGTCACCGACGACGCGAACCGCGCCTTTGCCGGCTGCAACATCGCCCTTCTCGTCGGTGCGGCCCCGCGGAAGCAGGGGATGGAGCGGAAAGACCTGCTCGGCATGAACGGCAAGATCTTTGTCGGCCAGGGCAAGGCGATCGCCGCCCACGCCGCCAACGACGTCCGCGTGGTCGTCGTCGGCAACCCTTGCAACACGAATTGCCTCGTGGGTTACATGAACGGCCGCGAAGTCCCGGCCGACCGCTGGACCGCGATGACCCGCCTCGACCACAACCGCGCCATGGCCGCCCTCGCCAAGAAAGCCGGCGTGCCGAACGAAGCGGTCACCAACGTGACGATCTGGGGCAACCACTCGAACACGCAGTACCCGGACTTCACGAACGCGAAGATCGCCGGCCGGCCCGCGACCGATGTCATCACCGACCGCGCCTGGCTCGAGAACGATTTCGTCTCCCAGGTGCAGAACCGCGGGGCCGCGATCATCAAGGCCCGCGGCCTGTCGTCTGCGTTCTCCGCCGCCAACGGCGCACTCAATCATGTGAGCACGCTTCTGCGTCCAACCCCGGCCGGCGACTGGTCCAGCATCGCCACCGTCAGCAACGGCGAGTACGGCGTGCCTCCGGGTCTGGTGTTCGGCTACCCCGTCACCTCGAACGGCGGCGGTGAACTGAAGGTCGTCGAAGGCCTGCAACTCGACGACTTCGGCAAAGCCAAGTTCAAGAAGACGCTCGACGAACTGCTCGAAGAAAAGGCGGCCGTCGCCGACCTGATCCCGTCCTGAAAAAAGAAACGCTCCGTGGAAGGTGCCATCACCTGCCACGGAGCGTTTTGATTGATCGCTTTGATTACTGCAATTCTTCGACGTAGGTACTCGCAAACACGTAGGTGCTGTTCTCGCCCTGTGTGCCCGGGATCTCCTTCGACCACTGATACTTCACGGATTTGAGCCGCCCCGCGGCGAGGTCGAAGACCAGCTCACCGGCCGGCTGCAATGGCAACAGCGGAATCTGCTCGATCTGATTCTCGACCGGCCCGGTCACCGCCGTGGCGACGCCGATCGTCGCGACATTGCCCTGCACCGATTTGCAAGTCAGCTTCTGCACGGCAGGGTATGTCTCGCCGGCGCCCTGCGGCGGTTCGAGCTTCACCTGATACTTCCGCTCCCACGCCAACCCGGCGACCAGCGGAACGGCCGGGAGGGTGAATTTGAACGGCAGGTCCGCTTCCAGCCGACTGGCCGGACCAAACTTGCTTTCCTTGACCTCGGCAAGCTGACCCCGTCCGTCGATGCGGACGACCGTCAGCGGGCTGCCGACGTACTTCGACAGCTCTTCGACCAGCGCCGGCGTACTCTTATCCTTGGCCATCGAGTCGAACAGCGTGGTATCGCCGCGAGGCGACTTCGTTTCCATGCGCAGGCGGTCGAGAGACATCGAGAGGGTCGCGACGCCGGCCGCATCAACCGCGACCACCTGCCACTTCTTTACGAGTTCCAGTTTCGTCTCGGTGACGGCCGGCTTCCCCGCGACCGACTCCGTGGCCGTCGAGACTTGTTGCACCCGATAGGTGAGCACCTGGCCCGGCTGCCAGCGGAACTTGGCTTCCTGGGCCGGCGAATAGGCGGGGACGAGCAATAACAGTGCAAGCGCGCAGAATCGTTTCATAGCCGGCCTCCATACCGAATGGCAGAAGGGTACCCGGACCGGAAGCGCCGAACAAGATCAGTCTGCTGCCGCGGTCGCCAGGAACGCGCGGAGTCGTCGATAAAACTCGTCAGTCAACTCGGAGACGTGCGTGCCGCCCGGCTCGATGAATAGCTCTTTGGGGCCGGGCAGCCCGGCGAACAACCGGTGGGCGTGATCCACGGGAACCACGGTGTCGGCATCGCCGTGATAAACGAACGCCGGCCGACAACAACTGCCAGCACACGACAGGTTGTTAAACTGCGTGCGGGTCAGCCAGCGGGCCGGGACGATGGGGAACCGGTCTGCTGCTGCGTCGGGGATCGAAGTAAACGTCCGGACCAGGACCACCGCCCTGTGCGGTACCCGTGCCGCCAGGTACGCGGTCGGACCGCCGCCGAGCGACTTGCCGAACAGGATGATGTGGTTTCCATCGAAGCCCGCCGTCGTCGTCAGCCATTTGTACGCCGACTCTGCCGCGGCGAGGCACCCCGCCTCGGTCGGCGATCCGGTCGAGCGGCCGAAGCCCGGGTAGTCGTAGAGCAGGATGGACGCGTCGAGTTCCCGGGAGATCCGGGCCGCGATGCTGCCGCGATGGCTGAGGTTCCCGGAGTTGCCGTGCGAATACAGCACGGCCGATTTTGCGCCCGGCCGGGGCAGCCACCAGGCGTGAATCGTCTCGCCGTCCGAAGAGTTGATCGACACATCCCGGACATCCATCTTGGGAGCGGGCCGCCACCGTTCCTGCCCGGCCGGGTGATAGATCAGGTAAGTCTCGGCACACATCAGCACGACAATCAACGCAGCATAGGCGAGAAGTGCGAGCGCCATCACGCGACCGACCCGCCGCCTGATGCTCATTCGCTTCGTCGGACCTTCCAGCACGCGACCACCATGATGAGCCAGAATGTCCAGGGGAGCCAATCGCCCCACCATACATAGTAGCTGGTCCGCCGGTCAATCGGGACAGTGGCCGTGACCACGCCCGAGATTGCTTTCGAGTCGGACCAGGTCTTCCCGGGCAAGGCGATGACTTTCCCGTTCGGATCGACGATTGCGCTCACGCCCATGTTGACCGCGCGGACGAGGCTGCGCCGGCACTCCACGGCCCGGAACCGGCTGACGGCCAAATGTTCTTCGTGCTCCTGCGTGCCCTTGAACCAGCCGTCGTTCGAGATGTTGACGAGGAAGTCGACGGGGTCCGGCCCGCGGACGTATTCCCGCGCGAGCGGCGAGTCGCTGTCTTCGTAACAAATCAGAACGCCGAACTTGAACGTCGTTCCTGATTTGTCCTTGACCGGAAATCGGGTCCACTGAGTCCCGGCCTCAACGCTGTATTCCATTCCCTCGTACGGCGTGAGCTTTTTCAGGAACGGCATCCAGTCGACGAACGGCACATACTCGCCGAACGGCACGCGGTGAATCTTGTCGTAGCGTGCGCTCATCCGTCCGTCGGCCTCGATGAGAACCGCGGAGTTGCTGCGCCGGCGACTGTCGTTCAGGCCCAACTCCGTGCAGTTGGTGCCGATGAGATTGGGGGTCTTGAGCCGCTGCCCGGCCCGCCCGATGTCGGCCAGGCTGCTCTCGATCACTCCGCGATACAACCCGGTGTCTTCGATTGTGCTGCCGCGTGCGACCACGGCGACCTCAACCGGGAAGCTGGTCTCGGGCCAGATCATCAAATCGGGTCGGGCGGCAGCGGCACGGTCCTGCAACTCGACGTATTCACGCACAATCCGCGTGGCCGCGTCTTCACCGGAATCGTTCTTCACGCCCTGCGGGATGTTGCCCTGGAGCAAACTCACCACCGGCCCTGTCGCGAAGTTGTCCTGGCTGAGTTGCCAGTGGCCGTAACCGAGTGTCGCGACCAGCGCAGCCATCACGATCAACACCGGCCGACGGGAAAGCCCCGTCGTGAATGCGTCGGCAATCAGCCCGTTCACGGCGACGACGAGAAGCGTAACCCAGTACACGCCGAAAAGGTCGGCCGACTGAATGAGCGGTAGGAAATCGTGTTGGGTATGCCCGGGATAATACCAAGGAAAGCCGCCGAGCCAAAGCCAGCCGCGCGTGTGATCGAGCGCGGGCCAGACGACCGCAGCGGATGCCGCCAGAGGCCAGCCGAGCCTGTCGAACCTGCGGACGAAATACACCGCCGCCGGCCAGTACACCGAGCAATACACGCTGCCCGCAAACCAGCCCACGACCATCGTCGCATCGGCGACGCACATCCAGCAAACGGCGCCCAGGAAAAACGCCATACCGCCGATCCAGGCCGCTAGATATCGCCCCCGGCGGTCGACCACCAATCGGCACAGCATGAGCAACGGCACGAGTGCAACCCACCCGAGCCAGCCGGCCTGGACCGGGAAGAACGCAAGCCAGAAAAGCAAAGCTGATGTCAGGGCTAACCCGATCGCGGCAATCCGTGCCGGCATGGCTGCTACTCCGGAAGCCTGATGACGGTGACCACCTCGCCCGCCCGATACTCGTGCTCACCGGCCGGGAGGACCGCCAGCGCGTTGGCGGCCACCAGCCCTTTGAGATCCGGCGAGCCGGACCAAGGCAGTGGCCTCACCGATTCGCCGACCTCGGCCGGCGCGACGTGGGCCGGGTGGTAGGTCGGCCGATCGCTGCGATGTCGAAATGGCTCGGCCAGCGGCAGACGCAACGAGCCCGGTAACGGCGAGCGATGCCCGGCTAGTTTTCGCAACGCGGGACGAACGAACAACTCGAACCCGACGAACGAGCTCACCGGATTGCCGGGCAGGCCGAACACCAGCGTGTTCCCGCGCGACCCGAAAAACAGCGGCTTTCCGGGTTTCATTGCTACCTTGTGAAAGTGCGATTCAACTTCAAGCTCTTGCAATACCCCCGGCACGAGATCGCGGGTACCCATCGACACGCCGCCCGAGAGCACCAGCACGTCGGCCGAGAGCCCCGACGAGATTTTCGCTTTGAGCTCGTGTGACTGGTCACCGGCGATACCGAGGTAGCGGACCTCGGTACAAGCCGGACCGGCCTGCACAACCAGCATCGGCCCGTTGGAATTGCGGAGCTGAACGGGCCCGGGACGATTGGCCGGCTCGACGACCTCGTCGCCGGTGGTCAGTACCGCGAGCGTGGGCATCGGATACACATGCGGCGTAATGCACCCCACTGTGGCCAACACGCCGATGGCGGCGGGGTTGAGGACGGTCCACGCGGGGACGATGACTTCGCCCAGCCGCATCTCGCGACCGACGGGCTGCACGTGTTGCCCGGGTCGGGGCGACTGGCGAATGGTCACGTGGTCGCGATCGAATTCGCATTCTTCGACGGGAACGACTGTGTCGGCCCCCTCGGGCAGACACGCACCAGTCATGATGCGGGCCGCCTCGCCGGGCTTGATCGCCCGGGTCGGCATTCGCCCGGCGGGGATCTCATCGACGATCGTGAATTGCACAGCCGGCCCCGTGGCGACGGCGATGCCGTCCATCATCGACTTGGGAAAGGCCGGCAGATCGCGGTCGGCCAACAAATCCACGGCCAGCACCCGACCGCGGACGTGCGCGAGCGGGCAGACGGTTGCCCCGCGGGGGACCGCCCGGTCGAGCACGATGCGCTGGGCTTCGTTGACGGGAAGCATGAGGATTGTTGTAGTCACGCGCAACAAAAACGGGGGGCGATGCCTCGCCCCCCGCATGGGATTGCAAACCAGTCTCGAATCGGATCAGACCGACTTCAGGAAGTTCAACCGGAACCGGAGGAAGTCCCCGGTGTCGACCGAGCCATTTCCGTCGGCATCGAAAGTCGGATTCGACGACAGGAATGACAGTCGGAATGCCAGGAAATCCGCCGTATCGACGAGTGCGGACCCGTCGGCATCGCCGAACAGGCGGAAGATTCCGCCGCCCGCCGAAGTCGTCGCCGTCGCATAGTCACCGCCGATCGAGCCGTTGGCGTCGCCATCGAGGTTTGTTAGTTGGGCGTCATCGATGCGGAGCTGGTAAACGCCGTCAACCAGGGAGTTGGTTACGGCTTCCGTCAACGCGCCGCTGAAGGTCAGGGTTACCACATTGCCAAGCACGCTCGCGCCCAGCGTCACCGTGTTTCCAGTGCCGACGCCTGCGACAAACCGCTCGAGGGTGAACGCCGCGGCCGGCGAACCGGCGAATGTCGGCGCGTTGTCGAAGGTCACCACAACACTGGTCACTCGCGACCGCTGGATGCCGCCGCCGTTGACGGAGACGGAAGTCACCTTGGCGGGAGTGGCCACGGCACCGGGCGACTCGAACGCGCCCATGTCAGCGCTCGGGCCCAGAACTCGGGCGAACCCGGTCCCACGCTGGTCGAACGACAGGGCGCTGGGGTTGCTACCCGCGTCGATGGCCGGGCTGCCCGTGAGCAGCGCGTGGGTAAGTTGGCCGTTGGTCGCGCCGTTGGCCGCGAGCACGTCGAGCTTCGCATCGACGGGCGTGACCAGAGTGCCGACGAGGCTGCCGGTCGAGGACTTGAAGTAATTCGGCGTATTGTCAATCGACCCGATGATCGACTTGGTCAGCGTGGTATTCCACAGCCCGCCGGTGTCCGTGCTGTTCGGCCCGTAATAATCGGGGCTCACGACCGTGCCCGGGTCGGCGTTTGGCAGGTGGACATTACCCGCCAGAATCGTCGACTCGAACGTAATCGGGTTGGTCGACGTGTTGGTTGCATGAATGCCGCCACCGGAAAGGCCGGCGGCCGTGTTGTTGGTAATCGTGCTGTTGCGAATCACCACCGAACCACCGGAGTCGGCAAAGCCGAAGAAGCCCAGCCCCCCGGCGCGGCCGCTCGTCGCGAGTTCCGTCGCGTTGTTGCCGCTGACGGTGCAGTTCTCCATCACAAATGTCACCGCACCCTGGCTCAGGAACCCGCCGCCACGGCGGGCGGTGTTGTTGGCGATCGTGTTGCCGCGAAGGGTCACGATGCCCGCCCCAGTAAAGATGGCGCCGCCGGAGAGGTCGGCGCTGTTTCCGGTGAACACGCTGTTGGTGATGGTCAGAGTGTTCGCCGGTACGGCAATCGCTCCGCCGGAGAAATCACCGACGGCCGAAGAATTCGAGGTAAAGACGCAATTGTCCACCGTCGCGGTACCGGCAACCTGAATCAGTATCGCGCCGCCGTCCCCGTTACCGAGGCATTGGGTGAAGCCCATGTTGTTGACGGAGAACTTCATCGCGGCGTACACCGGGGCCGTGCTGACACGGAGGGCCCGTGTGGAGAACAGGCCGTCGACCGTGACCCGGGCCGGCGCCGACGCGAAATTGACCGAGTCGGTGATTACGATCTCCGTCCCGGTGCTTAGTCCGATGGTCTGAGGGGTTGCGAACACAGTTCCGTCGAACGTGATCGTGTCGTAACCCAGGTTGCTGTTCGCCTTCAGGATCGCCTCGCGAAGGCTGGTCTTACCGTCGGAGTCCGTCGCTTCGTCATTGGTCGCGTTGACGACGATCGTCTCGCCAATCGCGACATAGACATTTCCGAGGACGGCAGTAGGTACAGGAGCCGAGCCGGAGTCGAGCACCTGGTTGCTGTTCAGCGTCACCGTGTAGGTGCCGCGGTCCGCCAGGTCGAACGATCCGTCGTTCATCTGCATCGTGTAGGTCACAGTGCGCGGCGTGCCGTCCGAGGGAACGTCGACCACGGCAGCCGTGATCTTGGCCGCGGCAGGGCCGGTCACGGTCAGATCGTTGACATCGATCGACGAGACCTTGATCGCGGTGTCGTCGGCATAGGTGACGGTAAAGGTCACCGATCCGGGACCGCCTGTGGTCACTGTGGCAGGCAACGATGTGCCTGCCACAAAAGGTAGACCCGCCGCGTTGGCTTCAATCGCGCCAATATCGACGGTGCCGCCAAACGCTCGCGGGAACCCGGTGCCCCGCTGGTCATTGGCCAAGCCGGCCGGGTTGCTTCCGGCACCGATCAGCGGGCTACCGGCCAAGGGCAGAAGCGTCAGGAATCCGCCGCCGAAGTTGGCCGGGGTCGAAGCCAGCTTGGCATCGAGCGGAGCGGCCTGCGTCCCGTATACCGTCGCGGTGCTAGTCGTAACGACGGCCGTCGTCTTCGCTGAGACAAAGCTATTGGTCGCCGCGACAAACGTTCCCGCGATGTCGAGGGGAAGCGTCCCGGTGATGTTCTTCGAGAACGCCGTGCTTTCGAAAGTCACCTGAGTCGCTGCGTTGCCAACACTGATGCCACCGGCACTTCCTCCGGTGTTCCCGGCGATCGTGCTGTTCTGAATCGTGATCGTGGCCGTGATCTGGGCGCTGGCAAACGTCCGAATGAACCCGCCGTTGGCCGCCGCCGAGTTGCCCGATGCCGTGCTGTTGCGGATGATGATGGTCTGTGCGTTGACGTTCGGAGCGGCCGGGCCGCTGATCCCGAACACGCCGCCGGAATTGAGGGCCGTATTACTGATGAACGAGCAATCCTCGAACAGCGTGACGCAAGTCGCGGGCCGCGTCGTGAATTGGCCGTAGACGCCACCGTAGGAACTGGAGGTCGAGTTGTTGATGAACTGACTCCGGCGGACCGTCAGATTGCCATCGCTTTGCGGCTGGAAGACACCGCCAAGTACAGCCTTGTTGCCCTGGAAAAGGCAGTCATTGAACTCGGTGGTGCCGGTGTTTCCGACTCCTGACATCACGCCGCCGTAGCCGTCGACGGCTTCGTTGTTCAGGAAGTCGCAGTCGTTAAAGGTGGCCGACGATGAACCGTAATTCGCGAACACACCGCCGAAGCCGAGGGCCGTACCCTGAGCGTCCGACTTGTTACCCGTGAACTCACAGCCAGTGAAAGTCGACACGTTTGTCCCGAACAATCCGATGTTGCCGGCATTATTGCCGGTCGGGGCGTTCAGGTTGTTGGTGAACTTGGTGTTGGTGACAGTGACGGTGCAGCTATCGAACTGCACGCTACCGCCATTCGATTCGCCGTAGTTCGAGTCGAAGACGCAGTTGTTGATGGTGACGACCGTGCCAGTCGCAGTGAGGGCCGAGCCGCCAAAGCCGACAGCCTTGGCTTTGCTGACCGTCAGCCCGTCGAGCACAAGGTTGGTTACGCCGACATCGGCGTCGAACAAGGTGATGGCATCGGCACCGGAAACCGTCAGCGCGGCCGGGCCGGCATTGTTCTTGATGGTGAGGTCGCCGGACAGGACAATCGCCGACGCCGGAGTGATCGTCCCGGTGACCGAGAAGCCGATGGTATCGGCACCCGTTTTCGCGATGGAGATGGCGACAGCATCCAGAAGGCTGAGTTTGCCTGTCGAAAAGTCATCGTCCGCCGAACCGTCGAGAGTGTCGACGGTGATCGTCGATGCCCCGACAACGAGGAACTTTCCGAGGTCCGCCCCCGGTTCCTGGTTGCCGAGATCGTCTTCGACTTCGCCGTTCACGAACTGCACGGTATAGCGCCCGGACTTCGCCTGCGACCACGCCCCCCCTGGAGCGTCGAAAAGATAGTCGACAGTGATGGAGGGAGCGTTGGTCGCCGGCGTGGCGACAAAACTCTTGGCCACCAGTGGAGCGCCAAACGGGTTGGCGATCACGACGTCCGTGACCCCGATGGTGCTGGCTTTGATGTTTTGCGGAGAGACCGCGTCATACTTGACGGACACGGTGTAAGTCGTGCCGCCGAATCCGATCACGTCCGGAGCGCTGACCAGAGTGGTCGCCGGTGTGGTTCGCTCTTCGAGGACGGCCAGTTGCGGTCGAAGGCGATCGTTGCGGCGGACACGAGCCGGACGCGCGGCCGACTGGCCACGGAGGAACAGGTTTCGGAAGGTCTTTCGCATACTCATCAATCTCCCTAGTTGATCCGCTGGTCATGAACTTACGCAGTCATTAGCCCTGTATAAGGAATCTAATCAGGAATTGTAGCAGGTCAACCGAACTGTCGACCTTATCAATAGCTTTTTAGCCAAGGGAGTCGATCGCAGTAAGGAACGCAGGGCGGAACCGGAGAAAGTCGTCCGCGTCCACTTTGCCGTTGCCCGGCTGGTCGCTGTAAGGCCGGAAGACTCGCGTCGCCGGCCATTACCCGGGCTCGGGCACGGGCCAGCGGGCAGACGGTTGCCCCGCGGGGGACCTGCCGGTCGAGCACGATGCGCAGGGCTTCGTCAACGGGAAGCAGGGGGAATGCCGTTGTCACGCGCAACAAAAACGGGGGGCGATGCCTCGCCCCCCGCATGGGATTGTCAGATACGCTCAGCCCGGATCATACCTGCTTGAGGAAGTTGAGCCGGAACTGGAGCAGGTCAACCGAGCTGTCGACCTGGCCGTTGCCATTGAAGTCGAGCGAGTCGGTGGCCGACAGGAACAGGATGCGGAACTGGAGAAAATCGTCCGCGTCCACCTTGCCGTTGCCCGTCTGGTCACCGTACACGCGGAAGATTCCTGTCGCAGGTGTGGAAGGTCCACCGTACGACGTCGAATTAAGCGTGAAGTTCGTACCCACCCCCGACCCACCGTCCAGGCCGCTGCCTGAGAACTGCGAGGCCACCGCGACAAGCGTGTACTTGCCGTCGGCCAGCGACCGCACTACTTGGTTGCCCGGAGGGGCATCGACCGCACCACCCGTAAAGGTGATCGTCACGAACAGGCCCGAGCCGTCCACGACGGAACTCAAGGTCACGGGAGCGTTGGTGCCGTCTTGAGTCAGCGTAAACGCCTTCGAGATGTCGGAGAACGTCACCGGGTTGTCGAAATTCACCTTCAGTGTCGTCACCCGCGAACGCTGCGCGCTGTTGTTGTTGATGACCACCGAGGTCACTTTCGACGGCGTCGGCACCGCGCCCGGCGATTCGATCGCTCCGATGTCCGTCGCAGTGCCCAGTGTCCGGAGGAAGCCGGTGCCTCGCTGGTCGAACGTCAGGCTACCCGGGTTGCTGCCCGCATTGATACACGGACTGCCCGGCAACAGAGCGTGGGTCAGCGTCGCTCCACCGTTGTTAGTCAGCGGCCCGACCTGCGGATCCAACGGAGCCGTATCCGAACCGAAGAGATTCCCCCCGGTCGTCAGCGTTGCGGGCGAAGGCGTGAAGCTGTTCGCCACGCCGAGCAGACTCTTCGAGAAGTTCGTCGAGGCGATCGGCCCGATGTAGTCGGGCGAGAACTTGTAGTTCGGGTCGGCCGAGAACGTCGACGTGTGTACGTTTCCGGCGAGAATCGTGCTTTGGATGTTGATGGTGTTGGTGGAGATATCCGAGAAGCTGATACCACCACCGTTGAGGCCGTCGGCCGTATTCTGGGTGATGGTCGAGTTTCGGACGGTCAGGGTACCCGTCACCAGCGTATCCGGTACCACGTTGAATGCACCGCCCACTCCGCCGGCCGAGTTACCGGAAATCGTGGAGTTTTCGATGAGAACGGACTTCGTGCCGTTAAAGCTGATCGCACCGCCATTGGCGACCGCGATGTTGGAGTTAATCGTCGTGTTCCGGATCGTGACCGTGCTGGGCAGATTGATGTTGTTGTTCAGGTAGATTGCACCGCCATCGACGCCGGTGGAGTTGTTGGTGAAGGTGCAACCGTCGAACGTGACGGTGCCGGTGCCGAGCCAGAAGGCCCCGCCCACCTGGCCGGAGTTGTTGTCCGTGAACGTGCAGTTGTTCACCGTGATGAGGCCGTTGCTGGCTGCAAAAGCGCCACCGCCCTGGGTGTTGCCGCTGTTACCGGTGTTCGTGCTGAAGTTCACATTGTTCAGCGTGATCGTCGCCGGAGTGTTAGACCGGAGGCCACCACCCTGAGTGCCCACGCTGGCATTGAACAGTGTGAGCTTGTTGATTGTCAGGAAGTTGGCGGAGAAGTCGAAGATGCGGCTCGCCTGCAGCGCGTCGATCGTCACGTTCGCCTGCGTGTTGTCGATCACGAGTCCGTCATTGATGACCATCTGCCCATTGTTCAACGTGATGGTCTGGGAGGTGCTGAACAACGAACTGAACTGGATCGTATCGACGCCCAAGGACTTGTTGGCCGCCAGAACAGCTTCCCGGAGCGACGTCAGGCCATCGGTATCCGTCGCCTCGTCGTTGGTCGCGTTGACGACAAAAACCTGTCCGATCGCCACGCTGAAGTTGCCGAGCGTGCCGCCGGAGACGAACTGCGGCGTCGTGGCGGTGTTCTTGACCTGGTTGTTCAGCAGCGTGACCGTGTACACGCCGTTATCACCCGGCGCGGCAAAGAACGGGCCGGTCGAATTCACGTGGTATTTGGCCGCGACGGTCTTGCCGCCGTTGGTCACGACGGTCGAATCAAAAATGGCATTCACTGGCGATCCAAATCCCGGCCCGGAAACCGTGACGTTGCCGGTCTTGATCGAAGTCAGGTCGAAGGCGAAGCCCGGATCGGTAAACGTCACCTGGAAGTTGAATGCCGAGGTCGTCTTGTTGGTAACCGTCGCGTCTTGAGAATAAGCGGCCACGGTCGGCTGCGACACGAATGCCTCGATGGCACCCATGTCCGGCTTGCCGGACACGCCGAAGGCCCGCGGGAAGCCCGCACCACGCTGGTCGAACGCCAGCGAGTTCGGATTACTGCCGACATCAATGACCGGACTACCGGTCGGCGGGAGCAGCGTCAGGAATCCACCGCCGTTGTCTGCCGTCGTTGCCGGCAGATTGGCGGTAATGCCAAACAGGTTGCCGCCGAGGTCCGTGTAGGCCGTCCCGCCCGCTCCGGCGTTGGCCATCGAGGCCAACGTCTGTCGGTAGAGGCTGGTCTTGATGGAGTTGAACGTGCCGGTCGACGCGTTGGCGATGTTGTTGATGGATCCGCCTGCCCCGAAGTTGTTGTCGACGATGCAACTCTCGAGGATCACGCCGCCGCCGAACTGCCGAATCGCGCCGCCACCGCCGCCATTGGAAGTGTTGTTCGCGATTGTCGAGTTGACGATCGTCATCTGGTTCAGCGAGGACATGTAAGTCGGATTGGGCGACGTGCGGATAGCACCACCGGTCGATGTCGAGAAGTTGTTCGACAGTGTACTGTTCTGAATCTTGAAAGTGGCACCTGCGACGCCGCCGCCGTACCAGTAGATGCCGCCGCCGAACTGGCCGCTGCTGTTCCCGACGATCGAGGTGTCGTCAATCGACACGGCGTCGGCCTGGCGAACGAACAGACCGCCTGCACCAGTTCCGCTGTTGCTGCTGATCACGCACTTGGAAATCGTGATGCTCGGCACGATGGCGCCGAAATACAGCGCCCCCATCTGGAAGTTGGCCGAGAATCCGCCAGAGTTCGCCGGCGCCAGATTCCCGGTGAACGTGGAACTGACAATGCTGATGCCGGTGGAATTCCCGTCGATCGCGATGGCACCGGCCTCAGCGTTCGCGGTATTGTTGCTGAACGTGCAGCCCGTCACGCTGAGTGAGTGCCCCGCACCAAAAATCGAGAGCCCCCCGCCGGTCGCGCTGCCGAGGCTGGGAGCGAAGTTGTTATTGCTGACGGTGCAGCCACTCAGGGTGACGGCGACTGGCCCGTTGACGAGAATCGGAGCCGAGTAATAGTTCCCCGTGGCCGCAGTAGCCGTGTTACCGGTGATCTGGCAATTCGTCATGGTCAGCGTACTGGCGGTGGTGCCGGTGACTCGAATCATGGACCCGCCATTCGGCGTCGTCCCGTTCTTCATGACGACATCCGTCATGACGAGGTTGAGATCCGTACCAGCGAACAAGTATCCCGCACCCGCGGTGGCCGACGCATTCGTCAGCGTGATTCCTTGAATCGTCCAGTTCAGCCCGGCCGGCGCGCCAGTGATGAGACCGAGCGACTGGCCGAATGCCTTGTTGTGATCGAGCGTCACCTTGGAGGAGCCCGGGCCGGTGATCTTCAGGTCGTTGTCGACGCCGGGAAGCGCCGCGGTCAGCGTGATGACCTGCGGGGTCGCGAACAGCGTCGCGTCGAACACGATTTCGTCCGCACCCACCGATGTCGCTTCCTGCGCCTGGGTCATGCAGTAGCGGAGGTCGCCGCTGTTGCCCGTGCCAGTGCCGGTGTCCGTTAGCGAATTGACCGTGAAGGTCGCCGGTACGGATCGATCCTCGAGGATCTGGGTGCGCAGGAATCGCCGAAGGGGATTCCTTCTGTGCGCGGTGTTGTTTGCTTGGCGACGGCTGCGGGAAATGAGCTTGCGGAAGAAACTGGACATGCGGATCGTGCTCCTGGGTGGTGACGTTTGACGGTGAATACCCCATGCAGATCACTAGATCTGCATGGGGCGATTGGGGTTCCGATGATCAAGGGCGAAGCCTTTGGTTCATCAGACGGACTTCAGGAAGTTCAGCCGGAACCGGAGGAAATCTCCAGTATCGACCGAGCCGTTTCCGTCGGCATCGAAAGTCGGATTCGATGACAGGAACTGCAGCCGGAATGCGAGGAAGTCGCTCGTATCAACCAGACCAGATCCGTCGGCATCGCCGA
The DNA here is from genome assembly GCA_019694755.1 of Gemmataceae bacterium. Taxonomy (GTDB): domain Bacteria; phylum Planctomycetota; class Planctomycetia; order Gemmatales; family Gemmataceae; genus JAIBBI01. The sequence goes on along the minus strand of JAIBBI010000070.1, from coordinate 6,100 downwards.
ACAGACGGAAGATACCGCCGCCCGCAGATGTCGTCGGGGTCGCGTAGTCGCCACCGATCGAACCGTTGGCGTCGCCGTCGAGGTTGGTCAGTTGGGCGTCATCGATGCGGAGCTGATAGACGCCGTCGATCAGCGAGTTGGTCACGGCTTCCGTCAAAGCGCCACTGAAGGTCAGGGTTACCACATTGCCGAGCACGCTCGCGCCCAGTGTCACCGTATTCCCGGTGCCGACGCCGGCGACGAATCGCTCGAGCGTGAACGCCGCGGCCGGCGAACCGGCAAACGTCGGTGCATTGTCGAACGTGACCACCAGGCTGGTCACTCGCGAACGCTGGATGCCACCGCCGTTGACGGAAACCGAAGTCACCTTGGCCGGCGTGGCCAGCGAGAAGGCCGACTCGAATGCGCCGATGTCAGCCGAGCTGCTTTGGACCCGGATCTGACCGCGCTGGTCGAAGGAGAGGCTCGCCGAGTTGTTGCCCGCATCGATAGCCGGGCTGCCCGCAAGGATGGCATGCGTCTGGGTCGGCCCACCGTTATTGGCGAGAGCACCGAGCTTGGCATCAAGCGGAGTGACAATCGTCCCGGTGAGATTACCCGTCCCGCTCAGGGTGACGTTGGTAGTCACGTCCTGAATCCCGATGAGGTTGTTGTTGCCCGCGATCGTTTCCGCGACCGAGAACGCCAGATCGGCCTTGGCCGTCGGGACGCCACCCACGAGATTGCCTGCGACGATGGAGCTCGAGATGAAGACCGTGCCACCGCCATCGCTGCCGATGCCGCCGCCCGAACCCGAAGCATTGTTTCCGAAAATCGTCGAGTTACGGATGTTCAGCGTTCCGGTCATGACCTGTAGGCCGATCGCGCCACCCGGGCCGGCGGTCGCGACATTACCGGACAGGGTACTGTTGGTGATGTTGAACCCGTCCGCCGTCACCGTGCCGAACAGGTAGATACCGCCACCGCCGACCGATCCTGCGGCCGTGTTGCCGGAGATCGTGCTGTCGACCACGTTGATGCTACCACCGTTCGTGAAATAGACCGCGCCGCCCTGACCGGTCACGGAGTTGCCGGAAAGCGTACTGCGGGTGATGTTGACGGACGAGTTGCCGACGAGGTTGATCGCTCCGCCGTCACCGACCTTATAAGCGTTGGCACCAGTCACCTGGTTTCCGGACACCACACAGTCGATCAGGTTGAGCCGACCGGCCCCGTTCGACACGTCGATCGCGCCGCCGCGGGCGGCGGACGTGTTATTGCTCAGGGTGCAGTTCGTCAGTGTGACGCTTTCGTCGTTGATCGCAAGCGCACCGCCGGCATCGGCATCGCCGGTGGTCGCCGTTTGAGCCCCGTTGGTCAGGGTCAGGTTGCTGAAGTTCATCACGGCACCGGGCGCCGCCACGGTCACGTCGATACACCGGTTAGTGCCATTGCCGTTGAGAACTACGCCCGCAGTCGGCCCGGTGATGGTCACCGGCTGTGTAACTCCAAGCTGCCCGTTCAAAAGCGTAATGGTCTGCTTCGACGCGAACACCGTCGGCGAGAACCGGATTTCCGATGCGATGGCGTCATCGTTGGAAAGGCGGACGGCCTCGCGAATCGACAGGTTGCCCGCCGTCGTGTTGCCGTCGTCGACGTCGCTCAAAATGTCGACGGTGTAGATGATCGGCACATTGACCAAGAAGGTACCCATGGTGTAGCCGACGTTGGTGTTCGGAGTCGGCGTGTCGAGGTCCAGGATCTGGCCGGCTTTCAGATTGACCGTGTACGTGCCATTCTGGGCGTTCGTCCATGTTCCGCCGGGAATCGTGAACGTGTAGGTCACCGTTCGCGGAGTTCCGTTGGTCGGGTTGTCGATCGAGAAACCGGTAATCGTCAGCTTGTTGCTCAACGGGTCAAGAATGTCGATGTCGGACGTCCCGATCGAGGAAACGTTGATCCCGGTATCGTCCGTGTAGATGACCTGGACCGAGTTCGGGGTAGTACCGATCTTGGTGATCGGGCCGAGCGGCACGAGGCCGCCGCCCGGGATCGGCAGAGTTCCTTCGAATGCACCGATATCGATCGTCCCGCCGACGACGCGGGGGAAGCCGGCCCCTCGCTGGTCGAAGGTCAGCCCGCCCGGATTGGCGCCGGCGTTGACGGCCGGGCTACCCGTGAACAGGGCAACTGTCTGGGTCGGCCCGCCGTAGTTGCCGAGCGGCCCGACGAGAGCGTTTGTACCCAGCGGCAGGTTGCCGCCGTTGTCGATGATCTTCGCGCCACCACCGAGCGAGCCGAGGATGCTGTGGGAGTAGCTCGTGTCGAAGCCGGTCGAATTGACTTCGAACGTGCCGGTGGTGTTATTCGAGATGATCGAACTGACGATATTGAAGCCGCCGATCACGCTGCCGCCGGGCGAACCGGTGTGGCTCACGCCGCCGCCGCTGGGTGCGTCGTTGTTGACGATCGTCGAGTTGAAGATTTCCAGCGAGCTACCGTAGTGGGTCGTGCTGATCGCACCACCGGCCACGGCCGCCGAATTCCCCGAGAAGGTTGAATTGCGGTAGAAGACCTTGCCCAAGCCGTCGACGGTGCTGACCGCGCCGCCGCTGCCGGCCGCGGAGTTGCCGACGAACGTCGAGTTCTCGACGGTGAGCGATCCGAGGCTCATACTGATCGCACCGCCGCTGGCACCCGAGAAATTACCCGAGAAAGTGCTGCTGTCGATCGTGATCGAGCCGTTTGAAATGCGGGCGATGGCACCGCCATTACCGGAAGAGTTGTTTGTGAACTTGGTATTCGTCATCGTCAGCGACGCTGCCGCGACGTTGAGCCAAATCGCACCACCGTTGGTGGTGGCGGAATTGCTGGAAAATACACAGTTATTCAAGACCAACGTCTCGTCGGTGTTGTTGATCGCACCACCGTTGTCGGCCGCGTTGCCATTAGCAATGGTAACGCCCGACATGTTGACCGTCATGTCACCGGGGCCGTCGAGCGTGAACACGCGGTTGAGCATCTCGCCACTGATCGTCACGAGGCCCGCATTGGCTGGCCCGATTACCAGCAATGGATCGGAGATGGTAATCTCCCCGGCCAGTTTGATCGTGCGGGGAATCGAGAAGAAGGCGGGATCGAAAGTGATGCTATCGATCGAGCCAATGGACGAATTGGCATCGGTGATGGCCTGAAGAAGACTCCCCGCTCCCGAGGCGTTGTCATTCGTGACGACGAAATTGGTCGGCACACCGACCGAAAACGTATCGAGATTGCCGGCATTGATCGGCAGAGGCGTCGGCGTGTCGTTATCGAACACCTTGGAGCCGACGATGGCCACGGTATAGATGCCGTTATCGGTCTTGTCAAAGCCCGGCGCACCGTTGACGGGCGCGGTGATCTGGTAAACGACGTTCCGCGGCGTGCCGTTGGCCGCATTGTCGATCGAGATGTAGGTCGCGAACTGCGAAAACGCGTTCGGCCCAGTCACCTGGATGACATCATTCTTGCCGATAATCGTCGACGTGTTGATCGCCTTGTCGTCACTGTAAGTCACCGTGAATTGATAGGTCGCCCCGGGGGCTGTCACGTTTGCCAGCGACGCCTGGGCCAGCGGGTTCGGGTCGAGCGATTCGATCGCGCCGATATCCGTCTTGGCACCCAGCGTCCGGGGGAATCCGGCCCCTCGGGCGTCGAACGCCAGGGCAAGCGGGTTGATGCCAGCCTCGCGGGCCGGGCTGAACGGCCCCGGCAAATGAGTCGGCCAGAGGCCGCCATTGTTGGCGAGCGGCTGAAGGACCGGGTTGCCGGCCACGCCAATAATGTTTCCGCCATTGTTCGTGAAAGACGCACCGCCGGTAGAATTCTCAATGATGCTGTTCTTGGCGATGATCTTCCCGCCGGAGAAATCCGGTGCCAGCCCCGGCGTCGTCACGATGTTACCGTAGGTAATCGTGCTTTCCAGCGTAATGTTGGACGAACCGCTGGTTTGGGCGATAGCACCTCCAGTCAGGTTCACGTTGCCGGTGATGGTGCAGTTGTAGAAGTTGACCGGACCACTATTACCGCCACCGATCGCCACGGCTGCTCCACGCCCCGTTGCGGCATTGGTGGCCGTGTTTCCCGAGAAGGTGCAGTTACTGAAAGTGACCGGGCCACCGACCGCCGTTAAAATAGATACAGCGCCGCCGTAGCCAGTAGCCTGATTGTTCGAGAATGTCGTTCCGGAGACATTTACAACGGCTCCGCCGATCATGCGAACGAACAGGGCACCGCCGTTGCCGTTGGAAATCGAAGCGTTGTTGTCGAAGTTGCTATCCGTGATGTTCAGCTTCCATCCGGACGTAACCACAGGTCCAGCGGCAGAATTACTCTGAGCCTCTAGGCTGACTGCTCCACCGAAGTTCAAATTGTTGACGTTGTTCGTGAAGGAGCAGCGTGTGATGTTGATCGTGCCCATGGCCGGCTGCGGATTCGGCGAAGTATTGATCGAAGCCGCTCCGAAAGCGCCGCCGAAATTGCCGGTGGTATTCGAACTGAGCACCATGTCAGTGAGGGTGACATTGTCGTCCGGACTGCGGAGCGAGATCGACCCGCCGAAATCAGCCCCACTGCCCTGCAACAGGTTGAGGCGCGAGATCGAGAAAGAATCCTTGGCAGTGGCAGAATTGAGATTAAAGTGTCGCGAGCCGAGCAGGGCGTCGATCGTGAAATTCGGAACATTGCCGGGCAGGAGCGCCGGGCCCGTGATCGTTACCCCCTCCGTCACGAGCAGCTCACCGAAGCCGAGCAGCAGCGTCTGACCGCCGAGCGACGCGTCAATCACGATGCTGTCCGCACCCGGAAGGGCGTTGGCGTCGAAAATCGCCTGGCGGAGTGACCCGGGCAGGTCGCCGGCGGCAGCGACCGCCCCGTCGTTCGTGTTGAGAACAGTAAACGTCGCGGGGACCGTGCGGTCTTCCAGCGACTGCGCGCGCAGGAATCGCCGGAGCGGATTCCTTCTTCGAGTGTTGTTGGCTTGGGGACGTGTGCGGGAGGAAATGAGGGTACGGAGGAAACTGGACATGCGAGTCGTGCTCCTGGGTAGGAAAACGAGGGATACGAGCCTCAAGCGAGTGTTGATGATGGTAACACCCGCAAAATCGCATTGCTACCCTTTTTTTTCACTTTTTTCCCACATTCTTCACGACCGTCAGTTTTGGCTGATCCGGCTTGCGTCGATTAGCCGGTGCGGTATGAATGAGATGTCCTCTGCGGCGTTCGAGACGGTGCGACACATGTTGTCGGGCCTATGTCGACCTGCCAGGGAGCCAACAGTCGCTTCGGCGCTCGCAAGCCCATCCACCCTTTCGGGGGTGACTGTAGTGGGATCCGAAACCCGGGTGTGAGGCGCCCACCTAACCGGCGGGTCCACAACGCGCGTACTGCCACGGCGCACGCGGAGGGCTTTCACAATCTCCCTCCCCTTTTCGCAACAGATCGAATTATCGAGACCTCTCTACATGAGCCTCACGGGCCATTTTTTTTCTCGCCCTAAGTCCGCAATCGACAATGACGTTGAGCCGCTACAGCCGTTACAACCGGAAAAATCCGGTTGACTCTCCCATTTGAAACGTTAAGGTATCGCCCATGACTTGGTCATGCGGTCGCCGTGAGAGCGCGCTCTCAGCGACGCGGGAATGGCTTCTCGCCGCGGGCCTCGTCTCTGGTCGGAATGCCGGTCTGGCAGAACCGTCCGCAAGCGACACACGCAGCAAAACCGCAGTCGCCTCGGCAGGATTTCGAGGCATCGACAACAGAGCCGGCCCGACGGGCTACACCCACGGCCAAGGATGGCCGACGGCACGCTAGTGAATGGCAGGGTCCGGAGGGCGGGGCGGATGCGGCGTCCGCCCTCAGAACAGTAACTCCGCGGGCCGGCTCCTTTTCAACGCGATCACCACCCCGGAAAGGGACGTCCGGGAACGGCCGCTGCTCTCATGGACGGGAGGGCGGCCGTTTTTCTTGCGCCTCCGTAATCGGTATTGTTTCTGAGATGCAGTGCGGGTTCTCCGGGTGACAGTCGAGATCGGCGATCAAAAGAAGAAGGCCCGGCGTTTGATTCCGCCGGGCCTTCTTCTTT
>JAIBBI010000219.1 GCA_019694755.1 Gemmataceae bacterium | reverse complement strand
AGACGGCAGCGAGACTCATCGACCGGGCGAGGATGGCGGCGTGGCCGGTGGCGCCGCCGCCCTCGGTGACGATGCCGACGACCTTCATGCGGTCGAACATCACCGAATGCGACGGCAGAATCTCTTCGGCAATCAGGATGACAGGCTCGTCGTGCCCCGGGCAATTCGGCTTGCCCGCGACGGCCAGGTGCGACTCGATCCGCTGGACCACGTCGCGGAAATCCGCAAGGCGTTCGCGGAGGTAGACGTCGTTGATGCGGTTGAAGACCTCGGCGTACTCGGCGTAGGTCAGCGTGAGGGCGACGGGCGCCTCGAGCTTGTCATTAAGGATGAGTTGGGTGACTTTGCCGATGAACGACGGGTCGCGGAGGAGTTGCCGGTGGGCCCGGAAAATGTCGGCCTCCGACTGGCCCAACTGGCTGCTGACGCGCTCGATGGTGGCGTCGAGTTCGGCCCCGGCCTCGGCACAGGCGCGTTCGAACCGCGCGACCTCGGCGGACACAGCACCCGCGTCGAGGATCGTCGGATCATGTCGGGCCAGGGTCGCGTCGACGCGGAAAGCCCGCGCGACGGCCACGCCCGGCGAAATGGCCACGCCGCGGATCATCGGCTTCCCATTATGCGACCGGGAAGCCGAAGTTACAACGGCTAAACGACTAAGGGACGATACCGCCGTGGACGCGTTCCGGCGTCATGTGACTGGGCATGTCGTTGAACCAGATCCGACGCCATTCCTTGCCGATCTGGCGGAGGTCTTCGGACTGGTTGAGTAGCTGATCGGTCCGGATCAGCGGGTCGCCGGAGTATTGGTTGACCAGACAGCCGGCATTCGCCAGCCCGACCGTGGCCACCGCACTCAGGAGAAGAGTACGACGCAACATGACCCGAACCCCCCGCATCGGAAGTCGTTATCCGGCATGGGCCTGCGCCCAATGCGCCCCGAGGATCGGCTCCGCGCGGGTGAGGCGCGTGCCGATGGAATCGGAGATAGCGGATTTATCGGTCGGGTTGCTCGGGAGACTTGAAGCAAAAAGTCAGCCGCCGGCGAGCGCCGGCTCGTGGACCCGCGAGTGGGCCTCGCCGTTGTGAAACGCCGGGCTGGCGACCGGGGCAGCCGGGGCGGCCGGTGCTGGACTGGGGGCCGCGGCCGCGGACGACCGGGGCCGGCGCGGCTTGGCCGGGCGGTCTTCGACCACCGGCATCTTGCGCACCCGCTCTTCCATTTCCTTGCCGGGCTGGAACGTGACCACGTTCTTGGGTTCCACGTCGACCCGGGCACCGGTCCGGGGATTCCGGGCCTTGCGGGCCTTGCGCCGTTTCACTTCGAACACGCCAAAGTTACGGAGCTCGATCCGCCCCTCGGTCAGGAGCGTCTCGAGGATGGCATCGAAGGTCCACTGAACGATTTCTTTGGTCTTGAGCTGGGTCAGGTCGGCCCGCTCGGAGATCACTTTGACGATTTCCTTTTTGGTCATCGGCAGCACCCCCCGCGAACGACGAACGTGCTCCGGGGCGCAACCCCGGCCGCGATTGCAAGTGTAGGGGTGCCAACAACTAGTGTCAAGCACTTTAGCGATTGCCGCGGGCGGGACTCGAACCCGCACGGGGGAAACCCCCAGGAGATTTTAAGTCTCCAGCGTCTGCCATTCCGCCACCGCGGCCGCGGTCATTGTTCTACCAATCCCCTTCGCGACCGGCTCCGACGCCGGCTTCCAGCTTCACCGGCAAGCCGATCGCCGCCATGAGCAGGGCCGACTGCTGCGGGTTGCGGAACTTCACGCGGACGGTGCCGCGCTCGGGCTTGTAGTCGCGTGCCTTCAGCGGCGTCGCGTTGTCGCGGACGATGAACCGCGCGATCAGCCCGGCCGGCAACCCGATGATGCCGCCCAGCGCGAGCGCCACGATCGTGCGCAACCCGTCGGCACGATTGCCCATCACCGTCGCACCGATGGCCGCTCCTGCGAGGAACCCCACGGCCAGGCCGATGAACGTCGCGATGTTCATCGAGCGTCGCCTGCGGGCCCGGCACACGGGGCAGAACGGAATGCCCAGCGTCATCGACCGCCGGTTGGCCATCACCGGCAGGTCGAGCATCTCGCCGGTCGGGCTGCCGCACCCGCCGCAGATCGGCGGCAGCGGCAACTGCGTGAGTTGGATTCGCACCCAGCCCTTCTCTTCCGCCACGGCCACCGGTGGCAGCGGTGCGAGACTCGCCGCGCCGTCGGGTGCCTGTTCCGCCCCGAGTCGCTGGCCGAGTTCGTGGACGAGCGCGCCCAGCTCCGCAACCCGCACTTCGTACAGGTCCTTCATGGAGAGCTGGCCTTCGTCGCAATCCACGAACGGCGACTCGCCGAGTTCGCCGGGCAGGACTGCCTGCACCGATCGCTCCTCGTTGTCCTTCGTCACGGCCACCGGTACCGACGGATTGATCGGCAGCACGACGTTTTTCTGGTCCGCCTCGAAAAGCGCGCCGGATGCAAAAAAGAGGTCCCAGGGCAGGAAAAGGCTCGCCTCGTCGTGCGACATTTCGACGCCCTCGAGGCGGAGGGTCATCGTGCCGCCGCGCAGGGCGTACAGCGCGAACGACCGGGCCACGAACGCCACGGTGACGAAGCTGAAGACGACCCCGGCGATCCGCACGGCATCCAGCGGGGCGGGCTTTCGGGCCTTCGCGTAGAAGTAGCCCATGACGGCGACGACCACGAATCCCGCGATCAACCCGATCACGACGGAGAGGAACTGCCGCTTCCGCGGGGCGATGACGACGGGTGCCTGCCGCAGATAATCGCGGGGATTCGCTTTCAGCCGGCCGAGTTCGGGTACGGCGCGGTGCAGCGGCTTCTGCAGCTTGCGGTCGAGGGCCTGGATCCCTTCGACGATCAGATGAAAAAGCAGGTGTTCCATGCGGGGACGGTTGGATCCCTAAAATGCTCCGGACCTCGTTCGGGAGCCGGCTCGTGTCGCTTCGTTATTTTGCCACCTGTGCCCGCGGACTGGAACCGCTCCTCGCCGACGAACTGGCCGACCTCGGGGGCCGGCAGGTCGAGCCCGGCCGGGGCGGCGTCGAGTTCCGCGGCGACCTCGCCCTGCTCTACCGGGCCAATCTGGGCGTCCGGACGGCGGTCCGCATCCTCCGGCCGATCCTCTCGGCCACGACGCGGACTCCCGATGAGTTGTATGACGCAGTCCGCTCCGTGGACTGGTCGGCCTACATGACCCCGGACCACACCCTGGCCGTCGACTGCAACGTCCGCGATTCGCAGATCACCCACTCGCTGTACGCCTCGCGCCGTGTCAAGGACGCGATTTGCGACCAATTCCGCGAGCGGTGCGGCCGGCGGCCCAGCGTCGATGCCGAGCGGCCCATGGTCGGGTTCAACCTCCATATCTACCGCAATGAGGCGGTCCTGAGCCTCGACAGCTCGGGCGAATCGCTGCACAAGCGGGGCTACCGCCCGGTGCAGACCCGGGCTCCGCTCAACGAGGCCCTCGCGGCCGCACTGATCCTGCGGACGGGCTACCACGGCGAGCGGGCCTTTGCCGACCCGCTGTGCGGCGGCGGCACGCTGTGCATCGAGGCCGCCTGGATCGCACTCCGGCGGGCCCCGGGCCTGACCCGGAAGCACTTCGGCTTCATGGGCTGGCCCGATTACAACGTCCGGCTCTTCGCCGAAGTCCGCGACGAATTGCGCAGCCGGTCGCGCCGCGATGTCGAATTCCCCATCGTGGGGGCCGACCAGCGGGCCGACGCCATCGAGTTCGCCACGGGTAACGCCCGCAACGCCGGCGTCGGGCACATCATCGACTGGCAGGTCTCGCAACTCCACGACTGGCAGCCGCCCGCGGGCCCCGGCGTCGTCATCTGCAACCCGCCGTACGGCGAGCGGATCGGCGACGTCAAGGAACTGATGGGCTATTACCGCCAGATGGGCCAGGTCTTCCGCGAGCGGTGTGCCGGGTGGGACTGCTGGGTGTTCACCAGCAACGATCAGCTTGCCGAGGCGGTCGACATCGAGCCGGCCGGGTCCATCCCGTATTTCAACGGCAAGATTCCCTGCCGGCTGTGGCATTACCTCCCGTAGCCGCCCCGTTGCCGGGCCCGGCCCCGCGACCACAATACCCCTGCCACGAACCTCTTCCGGAGTATTCCCGATGCGCACGACGATGGCCTTGATCGCCGGCCTGGCTCTGACCACGGCGGTGAAGGCGGCTGACGAACCGAAGGCCGTGATCGAGAAGGCCATCACCGCGGCGGGCGGTGCCGACAGGTTGGCCAAGGCCCGGCAGCAGTTCTGGAAATCCAAGAGCAAGATGATGTCCGGCGGGCAGGAAATCCCCTTCACCGTCGATTACCTGTTCGGCCAGCCGGACAATTTCCGGTTCGACATGGAGATGGTCCAGGGCAAGCATACGATCAAGATCACCGCGGCCACCGACGGAAAGGCGTGCTGGGAGCAGATGGGCGACGCCCGACGCGACATGGCCAAGGAAAAGGCCGCGGAGTTTCACCACAATTTGTACGTACTGTACGTTTCGCAGTTGCTGCCGCTTCGGGATAAAGCGTTCACGCTGACCGCAGTGGACGGCGTGAAGCACGGCGACAAGACGCTCGTCGGCGTGAAGGTATCGCATGCCGGCAAGCGCGACGTGACGCTATTCTTCGACCCGAAGACACACCTGTTCACCAAGTCCACGACAATCGTCGGCGAGGAGTCGCAGGGTTACAAGGAAGTGCCGCAGGAGGTGGTGGTCGAAAGCTACACGGACATCGACGGCGTGAAGGTCCCGGCCAAGCTGTCGATCCAGCGCGGAGGCAAGCCGTTCATCGTCGAGGAATACTCGGGCTGGGTCGTGTCAGATAAAGTGGACGCGAAGAAGTTTGCGAAGCCCTAGGC
>JAIBBI010000069.1 GCA_019694755.1 Gemmataceae bacterium | reverse complement strand
GCGGTCGCCCGCGGGAGGGCCCGATGGCGCCGCTCGAACTGACGCTGACGGCGGTGCTCACGGCCTGCGCCCTGGCGGTGCCCGGCGTGTTCCTGTTGCTCCGCCGGCAGACGCTGCTTGGCGACGCGCTCGGCCATGTCGTTCTCCCGGGGATTGCCGCCGGCGCGCTTCTGGCTGGTTCCGTCCGCTCCCCGTGGGTCGTGCTGGGGGCGACCGCGTCGGGCGTGCTCGCCGTCACGATCGTGGAATGGCTGGAGCGGCAGCGACTCGTCCGCAGTGATGCCGCGCTGGGATTGGTGTACCCCGCCCTGTTTGCCGTCGGCGTGATCCTGATCACCCGCGCGCCGCGCGGCCTGCACCTCGATGCCGACGCGGTCCTGCTCGGCGAACTCCACCTCGCGCCCTTGCGCCGGCTGACCTGGGGCGCAGTCGACGTGCCATGGTCGCTGGCGGTCATGTCGCTGCTGTTCGTCGTGAACCTCGCGTTCGTGCTGCTGGCGTACAAGGAACTCGCGATCACGACGTTCGACCCGGACCACGCCCGCGGGCAGGGCGTGCCGCCGGGCCCGATCCATTACGCGCTCATGACTTTGGTCGCCCTGACGATCGTCGCGGCGTTCGACGCGGCCGGGCCGGTGCTGGTCGTGGCTTTTCTCGCCGCGCCGGCCGCTACCGCGCATCTGCTCACCAATCGATTGAACTGGCTGCTCGTCTACGCCGTCGCAGTCGCAGGCCTGGGGGCCACGCTCGGAGTCGAGTTGGCGATGCGCTGCAACCTGAACATGTCCGGGGCGGTCGCGGGCATGGTCGGCACGCTGTTCGCGGCCGCAGTGCTGTTCGCGCCGCGGTACGGACTGGTGGCTCAGGAAGTGCGTCGCTGGCGGCTACGGAAGGAGTTCGAGCGGGGCCTGCTGGCCGTGCATCTGGCCCACCACGAGGGGACGGAAGCGGCGGAAGAAGAGTGTCGGGCCGACCGACTGGGCGAACACCTGGCCTGGCCCGAAACGAAAGTGACCCGCGTCCTGCAGTCGGCCATGCGGGCCGGTCTGGTGACCGCCGACGGAGCCTTAGTGCGACTTACTGGCAGCGGGCGCGACCTGGCCCGCCGACTGGTCGGATGACGGCCAGCACGCCTTGCAGACGAGAATCGAGCCGGTCAAGCCGATGGTGAATACCGCGGACATCAGCAGGATCACGGCCCGCCCCGCCGCCCGGTCTTCCGACTGGAACGACGCAATCTGCGCGGCGGAGTACTTCCCGTCCGGCCCCGGCATCGTCGTCCCCATCCCGTGATGATCGGCCATCGCACACCTCGCAAGTCTGTGTCGGAAAATATACCGATCATGCCCGGAATTGCCCACCACAGCATGTTTCCACCTCGCAGGAACGCAACGCCCTCTTGACTCCGGCGATCCCCTCGCTAAACTTATTGAGACTGAATCTCAATAAATGGCAGACCTTCGTGAACGCCGTTCTCGAACAGCCGCTGGAATCCCTCAAAGCCGGCTCCTGGGCCGAGGTCACCGATGTGAGCGGCACCGCCGCGTGGGTGGCCCGCATGGCCGAACTCGGCCTGCGGGAGGGCACCCAGGTTCACGTCGTGAAGTCCGGCTGCCCCTGCCTCGTCGATCTCGGTTGTTCGCGGCTTTGCTTCCGCTGCACCGACGACGGCATGATCCTCGCCAAACCCATCGACTCCCCGTGACCCTGGCCGAGCTGACCCCGGGCCGGCGTGGCCGGATCGCCTCCGTCACCGGCGAGCCCGCTCTGGTCCAACGGCTTTACGAACTCGGCCTCTGCGACGGCGACGAAGTCGAAGTCCTGGCCGTCGCCCCGCTCGGTGATCCCATCGAAGTCCGTTGCGGCGGCTCCCGCCTCAGCCTCCGCAAGTCCGACGCACACGGGGTGATTCTCGAATGACCCCCGGTCGGCCCCTCACGGTCGCGCTCGTCGGCAATCCGAATGCCGGGAAGACGACCCTGTTCAACGCCCTGGCCGGGCTCCGCCAGCGCGTCGGCAACTACCCCGGCGTCACCGTCGACATCCACAAAGGCACCTGGAAGTCGCGGCACGGCTCGTACGACATCTTCGACCTGCCCGGCACCTACTCCCTCGCCGCCCGCAGCCCCGATGAGGCCGTCGCCGTCGACCTGCTCCTCGGGCGGACGCCCGGCGAAACCCCTCCCGACGTGATTCTCGCCGTCGTCGACGCGTCCAACCTCGAACGCCACTTGTATCTCGCCACGCAACTATGTGAACTCGGCAAACCGGTCGTCATTGCGCTCAACATGATCGATGTCGCCGAGAAGCAGGGCATCCGAATCGACACGGCCCGGCTCGCGCAGGAACTCGGCCTGCGGGTCGTACCGATCCAGGCGAACAAGGCCCGCGGGCTCGACGCGCTGGCCGATGCCGTGCAGGCGGCCGTCGCCGACGCCCCGCCCCAACCCGTCGAGTTCCCGGCCGCGTTTCAGGACGAAGTGAAGTCGCTCGCGGGGCAACTGCCGGGCGTCGAGCCATTCCTCCTTCGCCGGCTGATCCTCGACGTCGGCGGCCAGACGGAAACGAGCTTCGTCCAGAAGCACGGAGAATCGCTGGGCAGCACGGTCACAGCGGCGCGCGAGCGACTGCTGGCCGCGCGGTGCCCGATCCCCGCGGTCGAGGCCCGGGCGCGGTTCGGCCACATTCGCTCCGCCACTGCGCTCGCCGTCACCCGCCCCGAGCGTGCGCCGCTGACCGCCACCGATCGGCTCGACCGCATCCTGACGCACCGCGTCTGGGGCACGCTCGTGTTCCTGCTCGTGATGGCGGCAGTGTTTCAATCGATCTTCACGGCCGCTAGCCCCGCGATGGACGCGATCAAGGCGGGCAAGGACTGGGTCGCGGATCAGGTCCGCTCGGCGATGCCGCCCGGCCCGTTCACCAGCCTGCTCGCCGACGGCATCGTGGAGGGTGTCGGCAGTGTCGTCGTGTTTCTGCCGCAGATCCTGATCCTGTTCGGCTTCCTCGCCGTCCTCGAAGATTGCGGCTACATGGCCCGCGCCGCGTTCCTCATGGACAAGCTCATGAGCCGGGCGGGGCTCTCGGGAAAGTCGTTCATCCCGATGTTGAGCTCGGTGGCCTGCGCGGTACCGGGCGTAATGGCGACTCGGGTGATCGAGCAACCGCGCGACCGGCTCGCCACGATCCTCGTCGCACCGCTGATGAGCTGCTCGGCCCGGCTCCCGGTCTACACCCTGCTCACGGCCGCGTTCCTCACCGAAGGCAGAGCGTGGTGGGTGCCCGGGCTTACGCTGTTTTCGATGTATCTCATCGGCATCGTGCTCGCGCCGATCGTCGCGTGGTCGCTGAAGAAGACGCTGCTCCGCGGCCCGACGCCCGCCTTCGTGATGGAGATGCCGCAATACCAGTGGCCCCACCCGAAGTCGATCATTCTGCGGATGTACGACCGGGCCAGGGCGTTTCTCGTCCGGGCCGGCACGATGATCCTGGCGGCGATGGTCCTCGTCTGGGCCCTGCTCTACTTCCCGGCCCACGACGCGAACGGTAACTCGTTCGACGTGCAGATCCACGAACTGCGCGAGAAGGCCGAGGCGGCCACCGGCGATCGGAAAGAGGAACTGGAAAAGGAAGCGGCCCAGCTCAACGGTGTCTGGCGGCGGCAGAGCGTCCTCGGCCGGCTGGGTCGGGCCGTCGAACCCGTCGTCGCGCCACTGGGATGGGACTGGAAGATCGGCATGGCTGCCATCGCCAGCTTCCCGGCCCGTGAGGTCGTCGTCGGCGTGTTGGGCCAGGTCTACAACCTCGGCAAGAATGACGACCTGGCCGAGCCGCTGGGCAACGCTTTGAAGTCGGCCACCTGGAACGATGAGCCGGGCGGCACGCCGGTCTTCACCGCGGCAACGGCCCTGTCATTAATGGTCTTTTTTGCGCTGTGCTGCCAGTGCGTCTCGACGCTCGCCGTCATCCGCCGGGAGACGCGAAGCTGGCGCTGGCCCATTTTCACCTTTACGTACATGACCGCCCTGGCGTACGTTGGCGCGCTGATCACTTACCAGGTCGGCAGGCGATTCCTGTGAACTGGCAACTGCCACTCGTGGTGACATGCGTAACGCTCGCGGCGGGCTACCTCGCCTGGCGGGCCGCCAAGCGGTCGTCGTGTGGCAACTGCGGCACCGGCTGCGGGTGTGGCGACACGCCGGCCGGGCCGAAGCTGATCCCGCCCGAAGACCTCGTCCGCAATCTCACGAAGAAGAAGTAGCCGCGCCCGACGCCCGCAGAGTGTCCCGTTCGAGAAACGGAATCCCGGCCAGCCAGAACAACCCGCCGACGAGTGTCGCCACCGACACCATCACGAAGCTGGCATCGACGCCGTAATGCCCCGCGATCCAGCCCATCAAGGGCGGCGAGGGTACATCTCCCAGAATGTGAATGATCAGGATGTTGACCGCGAACCCGGCCGCACGGAGCCGGCTCGGCGTGACGTTGGCCAGCACCGTATTCGTCGGCCCCGTGTTGAAGAACAGGCAGAACACCGCGAGGAACACGAATACCCACGCCATCGGGAATGGCAGGTAGACGATGAGCAGGATCATCGGAAACCCGAGCATCATAGCGAGGCCCGAGACGAGGAAGTACGAACCCGGGAACCGGCCGCGCAGCCGATCGCCGGCCCACCCCCCGGCGAGTGTTGCGAACAGGCCCGCGAGGACCGTGATCGCTCCGAAAGCCGTCTTCGGGCCGAGGCCGAAGAGTGGATCGACTTTGCGCGATTCGAGGTAGTCGGGCATCCAGAAGGCGATGCCGCCGATGGCGAAGGTCATCCCGGCCATGCCGAGCGTGTTGAAGACGAACGACGGCGTTCGCACGAAGGTAAGGTAGTCGCTGCGTTTCATGGGCTTGTGGTCGGCGTTGTTCTGCACGTCGGTCTTGCGCATCAGGAACGACCAGAGGCCGAGCAGAATTCCGGGCGGCACGACGAGGTAGAACGCCCAGCGCCAGCCCAGCGACTTGGCGACCACTTCGCCGAGCGCGTAGCCCAGCGCGCCGCCGACGGGGATGGCGAGGTAGAAGTACGACATGATCTTGCCGCGCCGTTCGACGGGATACATGTCTGCAAGCAGCGCGGGCGCGATGGGTCCGTACGCCGCCTCGCCGACGCCGACGGCGCAGCGCGTGGCGAAAAGACACCAGTAGGCCAAGAGCGGCGCGGCCGCCCACGGCCAGCCGCTCGCCCCGCTGGCAAGGCTCCACAGGATCACGCCGAACGAAATCAACAGCCACCGCGACATGCGGTGGGCCAGCATCCCGAAGACGGGTGCGGCCAGCATGTAGGTCACGAGGAACGCGTTGGAGAGCATCCCCATGCGGACGCGGGCAAAGGCCTCGTCCTGCCCGGCGAAGAGGTCCCGGCGGATGTCGGGTTCGACCGCGGCAAGTACCTGCCGGTCGATGTAGTTGAACAGGTTGATGAGGAGCAGCAGCGTCAGTGCGACGCCGGGGCGCGGCCCGCGGGATTGGGACACGGCTTCATCTCCGTGAAGGCGTCATCGCGACTGCCAGGCGGACTTCTGCACGCCGGGGCACTGGCGCAGCTTTTCGAGGATCGCGGCGGGGCTCGCCTTCGGGGCGAGCCAGACCGTGTAGGTCAACTCCATCGCCTGGCTCTTCCGTGCCGAGCCGCCCTGGTGGATCCGGCTCCGCAGAACGCCGAGCGGGATCAGTTGCTTCATCGCGGCTTCGCCCTCTTCCACGGTGGCAACCTTGAGCTTGATCCGGCCCGCCCGGCCGTGGTTGCGCGCAAACAGCTCGATCAGTCCGCAGGCGGCGGCGATGATCGGCACGGCGACGGCGGCCGCGGTCAGGTAGCCCGCGCCGATCGACATGCCGACGGCCACGGAGAAGATCACGAACGCGGTATCGCGGGTGTCGCCGACCGTCGTGCGGAAGCGGACGATCGACAGCGCGCCGACGAGGCCGAACGCGCGGGCCGTGCTCTCGCCGATAGCGACGGTCACGAGCGCGACAATGACGCACAGGAGGATGAGCGTGGTGCCCAGCCCGCCCGGCCGATCGTCGCCCCAGCGGAACAGTCGGTGGATCAGGGCGATGACGACGCCGAAGGCGAACGCCGTGCCCAGTCGGCCGGCGGCTGCGAGCGCGCTGACATCGTGCGAACTGACGACTACCGACGGAAACGACGGATCGACCATGTCACTCCGGGATTCTGACGCGAGGCTCGCACCAAAGTTCTGTTCTATTTGGCCGCAGGGTCGTTCTGCATCATTCCGAAGATATTGCCTTCGGTGTCTTTGCAATAAACCAGCCAGCCGACTCCGGGGATCGGCATTTTCGGGACGACGATCTGCCCGCCCAGCGCGACGGCCCGGGCGGAATACCCGTCGACGTCGGGCGTGTCGACGGTGCAAACGTAGGCCACGACCGCCACCATCCCGGCCGGGGCGTTGCCGCGCCGGGCAATCATCCCGCCGTCGATGCCCAGGGTGCCGGGCTCGCCCGTCCTGATCACCCAGTATTCCTGAGGGCCGCCCCAACTGCTGAACTGCCAGCCGAGCAATTCGGAATAGAACTTGATCGCCCGTTGAGGGTCGGCCGCATGGATCTCGAAGTGAACGACGCGCGGCATGGAAACGCCTCCGGGATAGGAGGCGTAATTGTCGCCAATCGGCCGGGCGTTGGCAAGCGGGGCTAGCGGTGGGACGAAGCCCGAGCCGCGCTCGTGCCCGGAGCTTTCGCTCCCGACGGTGGCACGCTGCTCCACGGGTCGCTCGCCGTCGGTACGATCGGCGGGGCCGGCGCCGGCTTGGGTGCCGACGGCCCCATGTCCACGGCCGGCGGCGCGGCCACCGGCAACGGCTGATCTGAAGTCGCCGGGCTGATCGCGGCGGCCGGCGCGGGCAGCCAGTTGCCCTCGGGCTTCGGATCAACCCCCGGCAATTGCGGCACCGTCACCATCGGCGCGGGTTTTGGGGTCTCTGTTTTCGGCGGATCGGCTTTGGGTGGTTCCGCCTTCGACTTCTCGGTCGGCGCGGGGCCGGCCGTGCCGATGTTCGTGCCCGGCCCCTGCGGGTGCGGGTTCATGCCGGGGCCGCCGACCGGCGTGGCCGCTCCCCAGCCGTACCATCGCCAACCCTGGACCGAAGCCGGCGTACCCGGCCAGGCCGGGAGGACCGGCGTGACCACGCCTTCGCGCCGGCGATGGACCACGGGCGTCACACCTTCGGAGGACGCGATCGGAGCGGGCCCGGCCGGCGCGGGAATCGGCGTATCCGCACGGGCGACCGTCGGTTGCTCAATCGTGGCGGGCACGACGGCCGCGGGCGGTGGAATGTAAGTCGACAAAGGTTGCGGAGTCAGCACGACCGCGGGCGCGGCCGAATGGGGTTGGGGCGAACCGGACTCCTGCGCGGCCACCGGACCCGCGGCCGCCAGGGGCGCGAGGAACATCGCTGTCCGAATGATGTGTCGTGCGGTCACGGGGAGCATCCTTTGCTCGAGGGCGGGGCGGCCCGGTCCTTTAGCGGCGCGTCGATCGCGACGGCGTCGAGGTCTGGGCCTGGGGGGCGCGACCAGCCATGCCGATCGAGCCCATGCGGTTGAAGTAGCCGCCGGTGTTCATGAAGGCCGACGGCGTGCCCGCTGGGCGGGCGTACGATTGCAGCCCCGTCTCCGGATCAACGGTGTTGGCGATCCCCCGGCCACCGGGACCGACCGACTGGCCGAACGGCCGACCGATGAAGCTGCCCGCCGTCTGCTCCGCCGGGCGGACGAAGTTGTAGTAATCCACCGCGCTGATTCCGCCGCCACCCGCCCCGCGGAACAGGTTCAGGTAAGGACTGAGCACGGGGCGGGATGGTTGCATCTGCTGAGCAATCGGGGCCGGGCCGGTCGGCGCGGGGAAACCCTGAATCGTCATGCCCGTACCCGCCCCCTGCGTCACAGGGATTCGCCCCTGATCAAACCCGGTGGGCGGAGGGATCGTGGGCCCCTCGATCGGCTGGCGTCCACCGTCGGTCGGCGGAGTCGGAGGCGTCTGGCCGGAGGCGAGGCCCGCGCCCAGCAATGCGGTGAACAGCGTGCGACGGATCATGGTCGTGTCACCCTCGGTTCACCGCAATCATACCCTGTCGATCAGAAGCCGTTGTTGTTGTTGAAAAACCGACCGCTGACGTTGTTCACAGTCGAGCTGCCCAGCAGGACTACGCCGAAGATCCGTTCGACGGGTGCGAGCACCTTGGCAATGGCGTTGTCGATGCTGACCAGTTTCTGGGCCTGCACGTAGACGCGGTCGCCGGGCAGGACCTGGTAATTGGTCAGCGTCGAACCCTGCGACGCGATAGCCGCGAAGTCGACGGGCAGGATCTGCTCGACGCCGGAACCGGGCGATCGTCGGGCGATCCAGATCTTCTTGGTCGAGCCGACCGGCGGAATGCCGCCGATCCGCCCGAGCGCGTCGAGCACCGTTTCGCTACCGGTGACGGGGAACGGGCTGACCTGCATGCCGAAGCCGGCCCCGTCGGTGATGACGTAATAGACCTTGCTGTTGTAGGCCGCGATATCGACCACCACCTGAATGGCCTCGGCGGCCTTCAGCTCAACGCCTTTCGCGATGAATTCGCGGATGCGTTCGCGGGCCTGATCGCACGTGAGTCCAGTGACGTGAACGGTGCCGTAGATGCCGAGCCCGATCGTGCCGTCCGGCCGGACCAGGAACTGCCCGCTCACCGGCTGGGGCGGCAGGGCCGTCGAATACGGCTGTTTCTCGGGCTGAAGCGGCGGCACGAGCACTTCGACGTAAAGAATGTCCGGCGGCTCGATGACGTAGGGCGGAAGCGTACTCTTGTCAAGTTCCTTCGGCACGTCGGTGACCGGCGGAATCACGGATTGCTGGTGTGTGGTCACGCACCCGGTCAAACCCAGGATCAGGGCGAAGATCGCCGGCGCGAGCCTGAGTTTCCGAACCATGCGCGGTCCTCCTACAGCCCGGACGCCCCGGGCCGCATTGTGTCCGTCGCTAATATCGTCACAATCGGCAAGGCCGCTGAAATAGAAATGACCGGTAGGCTGGCTCGGGTTCAAAAGTCGATGTCGAGGGCCCGCCCGTCGTTGATGCTCGCCGTGAATGGATAGATACGCATGTTCACCTTCCCGTGAACTGCGTGGACCGATCCGTCGGCAAACAGTACGTTCACGCCGCTGAGGTGCTGTGACGAAAAGTCCTCGGCCACACCCGACATGCTCGACGGCGGGTCTTTCTGGCACGCGTGGCCAAGGGTCATGGCCGTCGCGAGGTTCGACGGGATGCCGCCGAAGCCCGTGATGTCGTTGGCCGTGCTCCACTGCGTTCCCGGAATCGCGCCGACCCACGAGCACATGGTCGCCCGTCCGCTCTTCTCGCTGACGGCCAGCGTGTTGCTCGTACCGTCGCCGATGTCCGCGATCCGGATCCGGCTGTTGCGGGCGAACATGCCGCGGGAATCGAACCCCGCGCCGGTCACGACATCCACGCCCGGCAGATGCCGGGAGGGCACGCTCGGGGCGGTGGCGAGGAACGGCATGTTGCCGTAACAGCCGACGTAATGGGCCCGGGCCAGATCGCCCGACCAGGAACTGCTGCTCGCGAAATCCCCGGCCAGAATCCGCTCTTCACGCAGGTCCGACGGACAGCGCAGGAGCGGCACGGGCGTGACGCGCACCGTCGCATGCACGGGGTCGGTGATCGGCTTGCTGAAATCGATCCGCGCATACAGCCCGGCCTGCTCGAGGTCCGGGAGGATGTGGGCCGCCCATCCCCAGCCCGGTCCGGCATCGAGCGCGTCGTTCGGACTGCCGGACGGGTTGAGCGAGGTGTACCCGGGGGGAAATCGCGCCTCGCGGTCGTGCCACGAGTGCAGCGCGATGCCGATCTGCCGGAGGTTGTTTCGGCACTTCAACCGGGCGGCCGACTCGCGGACCTTCTGCACGGCCGGTAGCAGCAGGCCGATCAGAATCGCAATGATCGCGATCACCACCAGCAACTCGATCAGCGTGAACCCGCGACGACGCATCGGATGGACTCCCCGGGGGACTCCATCATGGTAATTAGTCTCACCTAAATGTCAACGTACCTTTCGACTAATCCTACAAATTGGCACGACTACAAGAGCCCTCGCTCGAAGTTTCCCGCGTGGCCGCCGGCTACGGGCCGACCCGCGCGGACCGCCCGCCATCGGTCGCAGGCCTCGGCTGCGTCGTATTTCCTGAAGATCAAATCGACTCTCACGTTTCTGGCCCCGATCTTCTCCAACTCGCGCAGCCGAGGCGCGAGGCAGTACGGCCCGTCGTTTAACACGATCGTCCGGCAATGGTAGTCGATGGCGGTGACCCGCTCACCGTGGCTCGACTCCATGGTCATGCTCTCGAACTTGCAGTTAGCCTTCCCGGGGCAGCCGCCGATCAGGTTGGCATAGGCACACGACTCGGCAATGAAGAGCGGCGTGTCCTGATGCACGATCACGACCGCTTGCTCGGGGAACCCCGCGACTAGTTCCGCAATGTTCGCCTTGCCGTCTTCCGGCGACAGAGCGAACCGGGTGACGCCCCATTCGCGCACCGCCGCGGCGGCCGGGCGGTTGAGCACGTACACGGGCCAGTCGGTCGCCAGGTCCAGCCCTTCGGTCGGGTTCAGGTAAGTCAGACCCGAGACGTTGCTGATCTCCCACTTGGTCCAACCGGCGGCCCGGAGTTTCTCGATCTTGGCGACGAGGCCGCGTTCCTCCCACTTGCGGGTAATCGCCGGCAGCGCGATGCGAATGCGCTCCCGGCCGATCCGCGTCGCCCATTCCTCCAGCCCGCTCGCCAACTCCGCGGGGTGATCGCGGGCAATATCCACGACGAGTTCGTCCCACCCGCGCCAGTCGTCCGCCTCGAATGCCGCGAGGTGAGCCAGGCGATCTGTCTTCAGCGACCAGGCAAAGCGCGAAGTCTCCCCGGCAGCCGGCACCCGTTGCGCCTCGGCCTTCATGACTTCGACGATTCGCCCCTCGAGCCCTCGCGCCAGCGCGTACTCCATCTCGGGCAGCATTGCCTTACGCAGTTTGTTCCACAGCGACGACGGCACGAACAGGTTGGCCGGGTTGTCGATCGTCACCCGCCCCAGCGTAAACGAGCTTTCGCCGAGCTTGCCGAGCGTGTCCCGCGCGACCGCGTCCCCATCGCCGGCCGTGCGGGCGGGCGTCAGCGAGACGGGCATTTCGACTTTCGCAACGACACCGCGGTAGCTCGTGCCGGTGGCGGTCAGGCGATCGGCCGAAACCTGGATTGCAATATCGATCGGGTGCCGGGTGCGGTACTGCCCGGCTTTGGGGCGGTCGAAGCGGTATCGCTGTTTCACGTCTTGCGACGACGAGCAATACACCGGGCCGCGGTCCGGCAGGTTCGGATAGCCGGCCGGAAGCGCGACCTCGACCCGCGCCCCGGCCGGCGCGGTGAACACCGGCCGGCGGCGGTCGCCCGGCCCAACCATCCACATTGCATCGACCGGGAATCCGAACGGCTTGCCGAGCTGTGCGAGATCCACCTGCAGGCCGTCGTGTTTCTGAAGTGACCGCGTGGTGACAAATGTGAGCCGGCCCTCGCGCACCGACTCGACCCGGCCGATCAGCGTGCCGCGATGGCCCACGGTGTCGCGGTCGGCCACTTCCTTGTCCTTGTGCGACTGCGTGAACAGCTTCGTCCACGGTCGGCTGAAGACGGTCTGCAGGTCGGCCTCGCGAGCCGGCCGTTCATCGGCCGGGATCGTGTGATCGAGCAGGCCGCGGTAATAGCTGGTGGTGGTTGCGACGTAGAGCGGGCTTTTCTTCCGCCCCTCGATCTTGAAGCAACTCACGCCCGCGGCGCGGAGCGTCGGCAAGTGATCGGGCAGCGCGAGGTCCTTCATCGAGAACGGGAAGCCGGTGGCCGGGTCGCGCCGAGTCGCCGCCCCGTCCCGGAGCGTGGCCGGGGCGTCGGCGACCGAATAACTATCCCGGCAACTGTACGCGCACTTGCCCCGGTTTCCGCTGCGGGCCAAAGTCTGCGCGCTGAACAGGCAGAGGCCGCTGTACGAATAGCAAAGCGCGCCGTGGATGAATACCTCCGACTCGATCCCGGCCGTCGCCGTTATGTCGTGGACTTCCTCGATAGTCAGCTCGCGGGCCAGCACCACGCGGGTGAAACCGAGCCGGCCGAGGGCCATTGCCCCCGCGCGGTTGTGGACGGCGAGTTGGGTGCTGGCGTGCAGCTCCAGCTCCGGAAAATGCCGGCGAGCGAGGGCCGCGACGCCGAGGTCCTGCACGATCAGCGCGTCGACGCCGATCTCCGCGAGGGCGGCCAGGTCGCGGATCAATTCGGGGATCTCGTCCTGCCGGAGGACGGTGTTGATGGTGACGAACACGCGCCGGCGCGGCTCGAGGCTGTGGGCGTAAGCCGTGGCTTCCGCGACCTGATCGAGCGAAAAGTTCTCGGCCTCGGCCCGGGCGGAGAACTTCTGCAAGCCGAGGTAGATCGCGTCGGCCCCGTGATGAAATGCAGCGAACGCCGCGTCGGGCCCGCCCGCGGGGGAAAGCAGTTCAACGGGCCGGTCACTCGGGATCACGTCGGCCGGCGACCAGGCCGCGGACATGTCGATCGACGCATATTCACCCTGCGGCGCGGCCGGCTCCGGGGCCGAAGTGGCATCGTCCCAATCCGCGGCCGGGCGAAACCCCTGCCATGAGGGCGAAGCCGGCACATCCGTCACGAGCGGCAGGTTCAGTGAATTACGCTGCATGGATTGGTCGGTCGCTCTCGCAAGAAAAGGCTCACCACGAAGGCACGAAGGGATCACGAAGAACTGTTGAACTGGCAGTTATCGGCCTTCTTCGTCCGGCCTTCGTGACATCGTGTCTTCGTGGTTGGCGCTTTTGATCCGCGTCCCTACCATCCTACCGCGCAGCGAGGCGCGCGGGCGGCATCGCTCGTGCGGGTCGTAGGCCGGGCAGGAGCGGGTACGCGGGCCGGATTCGCGACTGCCGGCGTGGTCGCCCTTAACCCTTCGCCGATACGACTTCGGGACCACGGAGTCGTGATGAATGTGTACGTTTTACCTGCTGCCGGAGCGGAACGAAGTCGCCCGGCGATTCAGCTCGTATCTGCAATCGTGGTTTCCCGGCGTCCGCCCGGCCATGGACGAGTTGCCCGATCGGCTGGCCTCCACGGTGGACCCGCGATCAGTCGTGATATTTGCCGACGAATTGCCCACGATGCGTGGCAGCGACCTACCGACCGTCCTCAGCGAGGACTTCGGTGCAAGGCCGCACGACCGCGTAATCGACTTACGCAACGGCCCTTCGGGAGAAGCGGCAGCGGATGCGTGGGTTATTCCGATGCCGCAGCCGACGCATTTGCGGAAAGTTTGCTAGAATAAGCGGGAGTGACGCCGCCCGTACACTCCGCAGGATTCGAAGGGGTCTATGTCCGATTCCAATGGCGAAGATTACTGGGCACAATTGGCGTCGTCGCTGGATGTCGCAGCCGGCCCTACGGTAACCGTCAGCGACCCGCCGGCTGCCGGCGAGGGAGGCGGCGTCAAACGCCGTCGTCGCCGACGTTCGCGGAAGAAAACCACCGGCGAGGCGGTCGTCGCGCCCGCGGATGTTGATGTCCTCGACGCCGAACTCGACGAATCGCCGGCCCCGGAGCTTCCCGAGGAAGAGCCCGCCGCGGAATTGGACGAGAACGGCGAGCCGAAGAAGCGCCGCCGGCGGCGCTCCCGCCGGAAGAAGGTGGAAGCAGGAGAAGCCGGGGATACCGCCGAGGGGACGACAGCCGTCGCCGAGGAAGATGATGACGGGCCGCCGGTGACGGTCGCCCATTTGCCCACCTGGCAGGAACTCATCGACGGCCTTCATCGGCCGTAGTCACATAGGTCAATCGCCCACACGAAGAGGAATCATGGCCGACGCGATCATCGAGATCATCGGTCAGGACGACCTGCCTACCATTGTCGAGCTGCACAATCAGGTATTCCGGCCGGCACAGGATGCCGGGCGGTTCCGTCGCCGGTGCGCCGGCCGGTACAACCTGCTGCAGATGCTCGCCCGCATGGGCGATCGGCCCGTGGGCTTTTTCCTGGGCGCCGAGGTCGACCCGCTCACCTTTGCCGGGTTCACTTGGGGCGTCCATCCGGATGTGCGCCGGCAGGGCATCGCAACGCAACTTATCGAAGCGGTCCACGAGTGGGCCCGCAGCCATCATTATGAAACGGTCCGGCTCGACTGCCCGAACGCCGCCCGGCCGATGATGCAACTCGCGCTGGAACTCGGCTACGACATCACCGGCCTCCACTGCGACAGCAGCGGCGAGAGCCGGGTCACATTCGAATTCGATCTGCTCCGCGACGCGGAATAATCAGCGGGCGTCGGCCGCGGCCAGATTCAGCCGCGGCGACGACGAAGCCGGCGGCGCATCCGCCGGGGCAGACTTCTTGACCGCCGTGCCGGCATTGATCACCGCCAGCATCACGACCAGCCCCAGCCCCAGCACCACTCCCGCCTTCTGCTCCAACCCCATGACGCACCCCCCGGCCTCCATTGTGGGGTCGCCCGGCGGGCCATTGCGAGAGCAACCACCCGGCGGCCCGGCAAGCGTCGCCCATGCGATTGCCATCCTCGGCACGTTTTGACAGGTACGCCGCCTCGCAGCGGGGGAAGTGATTGTCGGGGCGGTAACTTGCAACCGGAACGCCGGAAAGCGATGTGAAGCACAACTTCGTGATGCCCGGCGAGCGTCGTGCGTCATCAGCACGACGTGGAAGCGGAAAATGAAGTTAACGATTTCGCTTGATTCCACGGCGGCCTCACGGCCGACGCTCGCCGGGTCTGGTCTTTCACGCCGGAGGCGGCGAAGGGAGTGACGCGGAGGCACTCCGCGTACCAATGAAAACAGCACCACCCCCGGGATTTTATCCCCGGGGGTGGTGTGGATTTCGATCTATCCGTCGTTCTTACCGGCGGAGGCTCTCGAGGAAGCCTTCGAGTTGCCGGCTGCGGACGGGGTGTTGCAGTTTGCGGACCGCCTTGGCTTCGATCTGGCGGACGCGTTCGCGGGTGACCTTGAAGATCCGTCCCACTTCTTCGAGCGTGTAGGTGTAGCCGTCGCCCAGGCCGTAGCGGAGCTTGATGATTTCACGTTCGCGGTAGGTCAGCGTCTTTAGCACGCCGTCGATCTTGTCCTTCAGCATTTCCTGGGCCGCGGCGTTGACCGGGCTCTGGACGCCATTGTCCTCGATGAAGTCGCCGAAATAGCTGTCTTCGCTCTCACCGACCGGGCGGTCGAGCGAGATCGGGTGCTTGCTGATCTTGAGCACCCGGCGAGCGTCTTCGATGGTGATGCCCGCGGCCTCGGCCAACTCCTCGGTGGTCGGCTCGCGACCGAGTTCCTGGAGCAGCCGCTTCGAGATGTTCCGCAGCCGCGACATGGTTTCGATCATGTGCACGGGGATGCGGATCGTTCGGGCCTGGTCGGCGATCGCCCGAGTGATCGCCTGGCGAATCCACCACGTGGCATAGGTGCTGAACTTGTAGCCCCGGCGGTACTCGTACTTGTCCACCGCCCGCATCAGGCCGGTGTTGCCTTCCTGGATGAGGTCGAGGAAGCTCAGGCCGCGGTTGCGGTACTTCTTGGCGATCGACACCACGAGGCGGAGATTGCCGCCCGACAGGTCGCGCTTCGACGACTCGTACTCGGTGTACCGCTGGTTCATGGCCCGGACGCGCTTGGCCAGCGTTTCCGGCTCTTCGAGCGTCGAGTTCATCAGGTCGGCCAGCTCGACTTCGAGGTTGGCCCGGTCTTCCTTCGCCGTGCGGTCGCCCTGCAGCGATTCGATCATCCGCACGAGGTCGGTCATGCGTTCGGAGATCTGCTCCATCCGCTTCATGAGCGGCTGGATGCGCTGCGTGCGAATCGAGAGCTCTTCGACGAGCGTGACCATCTTCCGCCGGCGGTTCTTGATCTCGCGGCGGATTTCGTGCCGGGCCTCTTCGTCGAGCCCCGCTTCGACGAGCCGCTTGAAGTCCTCGACGTTCAGCTCCATCAGGTGCTTCAGCGTCTTGAGGTTGTGCGGCATGCGCTGGAGAATCTTGTCCTTCTCCAGGTTCTCGGTCAGGCTGATCTTGATGGTCCGGTCGAAGGGGAGCTCGTTGGTGAACACCCGGTCGAGGATCTCGACGACCTGCCGGAGGGCAAAGTCGCATTCGAGGACCTTGCGGCGGAAGCGGCGACGGGTGACCTCGATGGTCTTGGCCAGCGCGATTTCCTCGTCCCGCTTGAGCAGGGGGATTTCGCCCATCTGGGTCAGATACATGCGGACGGGGTCGTCGATGCGACGGCCGTCGCCCTCGTCGTCGAGGAAGTTCAGCTCGGGGTCGCGTTCGAGCTCGATGGCGAGCTCGTCGCGGGTGGTTTCGGACTCGCGCCCTTCGGCTTCCGACTCGTCGAGCAGCTCGATGCCGTGCTCCTCGAGCACAGTGAGCATGCTGTCCAGCTTGTCGGACTGGGCCGACTCGTCGGGCAGGATCTCGTTGACCTGCTCGTACGTGAGGTAGCCCTTGCGCTTGCCCTGTTCGATGAGGCCACGCAGGCCGTCATCCAGCTTCAACTCCATGCCAACCTCCACAGACCGTTCGGACGTCGGGCACCGGACCGCCGGCATTGGCTTGCGCCGGCCGGCGGGGCGGGGCCATCATTCTCGGGGAGCACGTCGCGGGGATGTTTCGTCCCATCCAGTCGTACCGGTCACGGCAGTCATCCTTGAACTGCCGGCATTTTGCCCCGTGCACCGGGGACCTCCCCGAGCCGCAGCCGTGGGGAGGATTTGCTCGTGGTCGCCGGCCTCCGGGCCGGCGAGGTTGTTTCGTTCTACTGCGCGGGCACGGGCTTCGTGGCCTGCTGCAGTCGCTTGAGCAGCTCGAGGGCCGCGGCCGGGTCGGCCGCGGACTGAAGCTGCCCCTTGATGTTCGATGTCGCCCGGCGGGTCCGGCGTTCGCGGAACCCGGTAAGGATCCGCTCGAACCACGCGAGCTTTTCCTTGTTCCGCAGGCCGACTTCCTGAGCCCGGAGGGCGAAGTCGGCGAGCTTGGGCCGGTCGACCAGGCGAACGCGGAGCAGGTCGAGGTCGGGCAGCACGCCGTTGGCCACCATGTCGTACATCTCGCTGATCACGCGGCGGAGGCCCGGATGCTCGATCTCTTCAATCGGCACCTCGGCCTTCGCCCGCGGCGTGAAGGCGGGATCTGACAGGAGCACCTCGACCAGTTCCCGCTCCACCGGGTCGGCCTTCGCCCCGCCTTCGGACTGGCGGGCGTGAGCCACCTCGTCGGTGATGCGGGCCGGCCGGTCGGCCGATTCCGGATCGCGGGCCGTGTCCGTGCGCCGCTTGCGGAGATCCGCCAACCTCTCAGAGAGCGTTTTCTCACCCAGACCGAACCGACGGGCGATGCGAGACAGTATCAGCTCCCGGCGGAGCTTCGAATCCGTGGTGGCGGCCTCGGGCGTCAGCGCGAGCAGTGCGAGTACTGCGTCGATGGCGTGCCGGTCGCCGGCCACTCCACTTTCCACGCCGCGATTCATCACGTGATCGATTTTGTATTCGAGCACGTCGACGGCATTCGCCATGGCCGCTTTGAACGGCTCCGCCCCTTGTTGTACGAACAAGTCGAACGGATCCAGCCCGTCCGGCAGAGTCGCGATCGAAAGTTCAACGTCTTCCCGAAGGAAGATTTCGAGGGCGCGGTCCACGCCGGTCGTGCCGCCCGCGTCGGCGTCGTACACGAGGACGACGCGCTGGGCGAACCGGCGGAGCTGCCTTACATGGTCGGCCGTGAGCGCAGTGCCCAAGGTCGCGACGACGTTGGTCACGCCGTGCTGGTGAGCCATGAGCACATCGGTATAGCCTTCGACGACCGCGAGGCAACCGGACGCCTGGGCCGCGAGCCGGGCGTGATCGAGTCCGTAAACCAGTTCGCCCTTCTTGAACACAGGGCTATCGGCAGTGTTGAGGTACTTGGGCCCGCGCTCCGCGTAAGCACTGCCGGGAAGGACGCGCCCGCCGAATCCTACCACCTCGCCGCGGAGATTGCGGATCGGGAACAGGACGCGTTCGCGGAAGCGGTCGTAGTAACCGGCACCGTAGGAGCTTGGCGACAGCAGACCGGCCTCGACCAGCGTCTCGATCGGGGCCGGGGCACGGTGGGCCTGCTTTGTCAGCCAGTCGCCGTCGAGCGGTGCGAAGCCCAGGCCGAACTTGCGGACCGTCTCGCCGAGCAACTTCCGTTCGCCGAGGTAAGCGCGGGCCGTCTCGGCCCCCGGGTCGTTGAGCAGGTAGTTCGTGTACAGGTCGGCCGCCCACTTCAGCGCGTCGAGCAGACTCAGCTTGACGGGATCGGCCGGTTTTCGCATTTGCTCGATGGCGATGCCGGCCCGGCGGGCGAGCATCTCCAGGGCTTCCATGAACTCGACCTTCTCCTGCTTCATGACAAACTTGATCACATCGCCGGACTCGCCGCACGACCAGCAGCGGTACCGCTGGCGTTTGGGGTCGACGTCGAAGGACGGGCGGTTGTCGCTATGAAACGGGCAGAGGCCTTTGAAGGTCGCGCCGGCCTGGCGGAGGGTCAGGTACGAACCGATGACCGTAACGACATCGCTGGCGTCTTTCACCAGTCGGATGGTCTCGGCAAAGCGGTCGTCGTTCACAGGTCCACCCGCAGTTCACACTTCCGGACGGCAACGACCCCGGGACGTCAGGCCGCGCGTGGCGCGTCCCGCTTCCTCTGGCCCATGGTCGACGGTCAGCTTGTGTGAAACGCCCCTAAGGGAGCAGGAATCAGCGAGCGAACCGGGCAGGACGGGTGACTCTTGGTCTAGCCGCGGGGGTCGGGATGTGGCCCCAGACAATCGGCGTAAGTGTTGTCACAGCCTCAGGTTCGGTGCATCAATCCGTTGATGCTGAGGGAATTATAGCCGTAGTTCAAAAATGTGTCAAGTTAGGGTGACGGCGCGATTTCTCCCGGCGGGGCGATGTAAGTTATTAAATATCAATAGGTTGCTACTCTGAAACTATTACAACTGTCTGCTCGCGCTGTTTCTCTGCTGTCAAGGCCTTTTCGTTGCGACCGGGTTGCTTGGGAACTTGAAGAAAACCGGGCCATGTGGTGCGCGTGGTTCCACGGTCGGGCTTGATTCGTCCGCACGATCTGTCATTCTTTCGCGGACCGCGACGACCGGCATTCCCGGTCAACTCGGACCGGCCCGCGGGCCGATGAAACACAAGGATGTTTGCCGGGACAAGCCGGGCCGGGCGATGCGCCCGCCGGACCCGCCCCGGTTCGCAGGAGATTCTCAGGATGGGCCAGCCGCATATCCGGATCAAGTTATCAGCCGCCGTCCTGGCGTGGGCCGCGGGCAGCACGGCATTTGCCGCAGGCCCCGCCCCGGCCGACATGCTGCAGTTCCAGCCGAAGCAGCCGGGCGTGGTCTGTGCCACGCCGACCGCCGCCGAAGCTGCCAGCTACAAAGTGGAGCTGGTCAATGGTCCCGGCGGCGCGAGCGGCTGGGCACTCCGCGACGGCCGCGGCCAGCTTGTCCGCAAGTTCGTCGCCAGCAAAGGCGCGAAAGCGTCCATCGATATCTGGAGCTATTACCTCGACGGCCAGGAGGTGTACCGCGAGCAGGACACCACCGGCACCAAGAAGGCCAACGAGTTCCGCTGGTACGGCATCAACGGCATGCGCTGGGGCGTCGACATCAACGGCGACGGCAAGATCGACGGCTGGAAGATGATCTCGGCCGAGGAGGTCAGCCAGGAACTGCTCAAGGCCGTCATCACCAAAGACACCGCGCGGTTCCAGGCCCTTCTCATCAACGACGCGGAACTGAAAGCCCTCGAACTCGGCCAGTCCGAGACCGACAAGATCCGCCAGGGAGTCGCCGGGGCGACCGCGAAGTTCACCCAGGCCGTTCAGGGCCTGTCGGCTCTCAATGAAAAGACGCAGTGGCTGCAACTGGAAGCCCAGGCCCCGAACTGCATCCCGGCCGACGCTCTGGGCGGTAAAACGGACCTCGTGAAATACCGCAACGCCAGCCTGCTCTACGAAAACGCGGGCAAGCACGACTGGATCACGCTGGGTGAGGTCGTGCAGGTCGGTCGCGCGTGGCGCCTCGTCGGCGGCCCGACCCCGGGTCATGGCGAAGCGGAGATCGCGGGCAACAACGGCGGAAGTACCACGACCGGCCAACTTTCGGTGCCGGATGCCGTGAAGCCGCTCATCACCAAGCTCCAGCAGATCGACGCTGCCGCTCCGAAGCCCGGCGCGCCCCAGGCCGACATCGCCAAGCACGCCATGGAGCGCGCAGCCGTCGTCGAGCAGATTGCCGCGGGCGTGACCGGCAAGGATCAGGAGCAGTGGATCAAGCAACTGGCGGATAGCCTCGTCTCGGCCGCCCAGAATTCGGGTCCTGATCAAAAGGCTCCTCTGATCCGCCTCACCGGCCTGCGCGAGCAACTGGTCAAGCTCGCGCCCGGCACCCCGCTGACAGCGTACGTCGCCTTCCGCGAAGCCTCGGCCGAGTACGCGGGTAAGCTCGCGATCGCCAAAGGCGCGGAGATGCAAAAGGTCCAGGACGGTTGGCGCGAAAAGCTCAAGGAGTTCGTGACCACCTACCCGACCAGCGAAGACGCGCCCGACGCGGCCCTGAACGTCGCCATGATCAGCGAGTTCTCGGGCAAGGAAGCCGAGGCGAAGAACTGGTACAACACGATCGTCACGAAGTACGGCCAGCACCCGTACGCGGCCAAGGCGGCAGGCGCTCTCAAGCGGCTCGACCTCGAAGGTCAGCCGTTCGAACTGGCCGGTAACACCTTCAACGGCCAGGCGTTCAACATCCGCCAGCTTCAGGGCAAGGTCGTCGTCGTCTACTACTGGGCGAGCTGGAACGGCACGGCCAACAGCGACTTCGTCCGTCTGGCCGCGCTCCTCAAGGAGCTGAACGGCAAGGGCGTGGAACTCGTGACCGTGAACCTCGACAACAATGCCGGCGCGGCCATGAGCACCCTGCAGAAGGCTCAGGTAAACGGGGCGCACATCAGCGATACGGCCGGCCTCGACGGCCCGCTGGCCACGCAGTACGGCATCACCGTGCTGCCGAACCTGTTCATCGTGGGCAAGGACGGGAAGGTCGCCAGCCGGACCGCCCAGATCAACACGCTCGAAGACGACATCAAGAAGCTGACCGAGAAGTAATAGCGGATTCGACTCGCGGGCGTCCGGCGGCATGGCTGTCGGACGCCTTTTTCATGCGCTGGAGTGAAGCAATTCGCCCCGTAGCGTGGTGACGGCCCTGCCGGTCAGCAGCACGCGATCACCTCGGACATCGACGCCGACTCGTCCGCCGCGGGCCGATGCCTGCCAGCCGACCAGTGGATTCACGCCCAACCGCCCGGACCAGAACGGCCCGAGAGCGCAGTGGGCCGAGCCGGTCACCGGGTCTTCATCGATCCCTGAACCGGGAGCAAAAAACCTTGAGACGAAGTGGTAGTCGCCGGGGCTTGCGGCCGGCGCCGTAACGATGATGCCGCGGAATGGCAGCGAGCGAAGCCGGCCGTGGTCCGGGTCCAGTTCTCGGACGGATTGCTCGCTCTCGAGCTCGACCAGAATGTCCATACCGTTCTGCCCGACGAAGCAAGGGCGAGCGCCGAGAGCGTCTGCGAGACCAGCGGGCGTATCGGATTCCGCCGCGGGTCGGGCTGGGAAGTCGAGCGTAATCGTAGCGTCCCGACGGACCGCAGTTAACCGACCGCTTTGAGTGTGGAACACGGCTGACAGGTCGATCGGTAGTTGCCCGGTCTCCCAAAGCACGTGAGCCGAGGCGAGCGTTGCGTGGCCACACAGTTCGACTTCGACACTTGGCGTTAACCAGCGCAGCCGCCAGCCGTCAGCTTCCGGGTGAAGAAACGCAGTCTCGGAGAGGTTCATCTCCCGTGCGACGAGTCGCATCCATCGTTCATCCGCCGGTCGGGGTAGCACGCACACGGCCGCGGGGTTTCCGGTGAACGGGCCGTCGGCAAACGCATCAACGACGACAACAGACTGGTGCATGGCAACTCCCGGCTTTCCCAGCGACCCGCATCGGTACTCGATGGCGTCATCGTATTCGAGTGGTGATGCAGGACCGCATGGTAATAGTTAGCGGCGATGATTGGAACCGTCGTCGCTTCCCGAACTGGAGGCGTTGGCCTGCAAGTTTGGCAATTTGGGAAGGCTGCCTTGTGTTCGATTCGGTTCGACTCACGCCGATGGGCCCTAAACGCCGAATAATCCGAAGAGCTTTCCTGGCTTTCCATTCGGGTTCATTTGTGCGCCGACCTCGGTCTGAATTCGCGATTATTGCCGCCCTCCTGTTTACCGGGGCAGGTTGCCAGCACTATGGCCCGAAGTCGATCGTGGCCGACCGCCTTCCTTATAACGAGGCGATCGCCGCGTCCTGGAAGGAACAGACGCTGCTCAACATTGTGAAGATGCGGTATTCGGACCTTCCGTTTTTCGTCGAGGTGCCCCAGGTCACGGCCGGCTATACGTTGCAGGCCGTGGGTACGACCAACGGTGGTATCTTCCCGCCGGTCAGCAACCTGGCGTCGTTCGCCCAGCAACTTGGGCTGACGCTCAACCTGCAGGCCGCGTATCAGGATCGGCCGACGGTCTCGTATCAGCCCCAGACCGGGGCGCAGTTCATCCGTAATTTCACGACGCCGATCAATCCGGGGTCGGTGCTGTTTCTGCTGCAATCGGGCTATCCGGCCGACATCATCTTCAATCTGACGGTCGACACCATCAACGGCGTCCGGAATCAGTCGGTCACGGCCGGCCAGTTACGGCCCGCCGACCCCGAGTTCTTGCAGATCACGCAGACGCTGCGCAAGGCGCAAATGGCCGGGCACGTGGGAATCCGGGTCGAAGCCGGCAAGAAGGATTCGGTCGCCTTCTTCTTCCGGGACAAAGACGCCGACCCGCAATTGGCCGCGGAGTTGGTCACCGTCCGTCGCCTGCTCCGCCTCGACCCGGGGACAAGCGAATTCCACGTATCCTTCGGCGCGAATGCTTCGAACCCGAAAGAGATCGCAATCCTGACGCGGTCAGTCTCGCGAATACTGCAGGAACTCTCCAGCGGCGTCGAAGTGCCGGGCGACCACCTCACCCGGGGGATCGCCGCGGACATCGGCCACGACCCTGCGATGTTGTCCGAGTTGTTTCACATCCACAGCGGGTGCAACCGACCCTGCGACCCGTTCGTCGCGGTCTGTTACGAGGGCCGCTGGTTCTGGATCGAGAAAGACGACCTCGTCTCGAAGCGCACGCTGGGACAGTTGCTCGTTTTGCTCGCGTTGGCTGATACCGGCACGAAGGAGAACCTACCCGTGATCACCATTCAGGCCAACTGAACCGGGGTTTATTGAATCTTGCGGACTGTGTCGATCAGGAGCTGAAACGACTGTGGTGACACGCCGGTCTCGCCCATGAAGGGTCGGTCGTTCGCAAGGATGAGAAACACGGCGATGGCGAGGAAGCCTGCCGTGAGACCGACCATAATCGCGTGCAGCTTCCAGTCCTCGAAGTAGAAGAAGTACGACACGGAGATGTTGATCGCCGCGCCGATCCAGATCACGCTCCACATGATGCCGGAGAGCGAATTGGTCACCGCATCCATGCGCATGCGCCGCCGTTCGATGAGCTGGTTGAACGTTCGCCAGGTTTCGGAGAGCAGTGCGCGTTGTGAATCGGTTGTCGGCTCGAACGTGGCCAGTCGCTTCTGAAACTGCGTGAGGATATTGGCTCCGTGCATCGGGACCTGCCCGATCCGGTGGCCGGGCCATTCCTTGTCAATGATCGACTGCGTGTATTCAAGCAACCGGGCCTGGAGTTCGTCGCGGACCGGGCCGGGGTAACTTTCCGCGTCGCGGTAGAGCATGCTGATGGTGGCCGCCTCCTGTGAGGCGATGGATGCGACGTTACTGTAATTGTTCCAGACGTTGACCGCGATCAGGCCGACGGTGATGCCGTAAAACACGCCGATCGACTGGATCGTCCCGCTCACCGCGTCGTTGACGCCGTCGTGATAGCGCAGCCGGGGGAGAAGATACCGTCGGGCGAAATACAGCCCCACCAGCGCGACGAATTCGAAGACGAAGATTAGCCCGAGGGCCAGCAGCCTGGTCGGCAGCTCATAAACCCAGTTCGACATCGTCGAGCCTCCGTGTCGGTCGATCAGCGATCCTCTTCGACGAAGACGTCCAGTTTGCCCGCCCGCACGGCCTCGACGAGCGTCGCGTGGTCGCGCTCGGTCTGGTCGGCATAGGCCCGTGCGAAATCGGCGACGGCGTCGTCAAACTTGTCGCTGTTGCCGAGGTAGCCGGCAATCTGAGCCGGCTCGCCGGATCGGGCGTGCGCGTGGGCCAGCGCCCAGCCGCACGCCTCGCCGTACTGGATCATGACCGATGGCGTAAACGCCTCGACCATCGGCTTGATCTTCATGTCGCGGAGCTGGCGGACGTAAAAGTGCCGGCCGGCCTGCCCCTGGGTCCAACCGAGGAACAGGTCGCTAGCCGATTGCATGAGCTGGTAGCCGGCCACGACCCGATGACCGTGATTGTCGTAAACGCTCTTCCCGGCATACGGTTCGAGGACCGACGGCCGGGCCTGCTTCACCTGCAGGAATAACGGGTCGGAATCCCCGGCCATCAACAGCATGACCGAGCACACCGTCCCGACGCTGCCGAC
>JAIBBI010000068.1 GCA_019694755.1 Gemmataceae bacterium | reverse complement strand
TTCTTGTCTTCCTGCTTGATGATGAGTTCTCGGATGGTCGGGTTGACGATCATGATCTCGTTGGTGGGCACGCGCTGCACGCCGGGCTTGATCGATGGGATCAGCTTCTGCGCGACCACCGACTTTAGGTTGAACGCGAGCGCCTGCCGGATGGCGGAGTGCATGTCGGCGGGGAACAAGTCGAGGATGCGGCCGAGCGTGCTGGCCGCCGTGGAGGCATGGATCGTTCCGAACACCAGGTGGCCGGTTTCCGCGGCGTGGATGCCGGCCTCGAACGTGTCGCGGTCGCGCATCTCGCCCACGAGGATGATGTCCGGGTCTTCGCGGACGGCGTGCTTGAGGGCGATGTGCCAGTCCTTGACGTCGATGCCGACCTCGCGCTGGTTGATGTAGCTCTTCTTGTCCTTGAAGAGGTATTCGATCGGGTCCTCGATCGTGAGAATGTGCAGCGCTTCGCGCTCGTTGATGTAGTCGAGCATCGAGGCGATAGTCGTCGACTTGCCCGAGCCGGTGACGCCCGCGAGGATGATCATCCCCTGATCGAAGTGGCAGAGCTTCTCGATCGAGGG
The DNA here is from genome assembly GCA_019694755.1 of Gemmataceae bacterium. Classification (GTDB taxonomy): domain Bacteria; phylum Planctomycetota; class Planctomycetia; order Gemmatales; family Gemmataceae; genus JAIBBI01. Next base: position 24,371 of record JAIBBI010000068.1, on the reverse strand, counting down.
CGGCAGGTAGAGGTTTTCGAACGTCGGGACTTTGTTGTTCACGCGGCGGGCGACCAGTCCGAGGTGGCCGCGCTGCTTGAGGATGTTGACGCGGAACCGGCACTCGTCTTCGCCGATCACGTGGGCGAAGTCCGCGCCGCCGGTGTCGGCGAGAATCTTGACGTGCTTGGGAGAGAGAATGTCGAAGAGGAGGTTTTTCATCCCCTCTTCAGAGATTGGGGGGGCGTCCATCCGGCGGATGACGTTCTTGAGCCGCATCATCGGCGGCTGACCCACCTTCATGTGCAGGTCCGACGCCTCGTGCTTCATCACGGTGCGGAAGTAGAGGTTGACCTCGGGCTCCCGGCCCTCCGCCTTGTAGGGCGGTACGTCCGAATAACGCCCGTAGTCTTCCGCTTCTGTCGACGACATCGCGCATTCCCCGAGAAAAAGCCCGTCAACCGCTTCATGGTAACAGGTTACGGGCAGACCGGCACCCCGGGCGGGGCGGGAGATCGTGAGGCAATCGAAAGAGGGTGTTCGGCGACAGGGAATTTGCCGGCCGGGCAGGCGGTCCGGGCCGCGGAGACCGGGTGGGGGACCCGGGCGGCGATGGACCAGGACGGGGTCAACCGGCCTTCGTGCGGCGGGCGGCCGACCACATCATGTAGGCCACGCGGGACCGCAGCTTCCGCATTCGGCCCATCTGATCGCGGCGGTAGTGGGCGTACACGCAGTAGATTGTCGCAACGGTCACCACGGTGACCGCGGTATACAGGTATTCCATCGGGTTGCTCCCTGCCGGCCATCAGCTTCCGTCGCTGCGGCCCGTGCAACAGTTACATAGGTTAGATTTGGAATCGAGTCAAACGACCCACTCATGCTCGAACGGAGCGAATTACGCATCGAACCGCTCCGCGCCGGGCCGCACGGCTGGCTGCGGACCATTCGCTGCGCCGTCACGGCTGACGTGCTTGGGCACGCGTTTCGGGTTGCCCGCGGTAACGTGTTCGGCCCGCGCGGATACAGTGTCCACGAAGAGCCCGACGGCGCGCTTTTGACGACGGTCCGCCGGCGGTGGTGGTTGGCCGTCCCGGCCGTGTTCGACTCCGAGGGCCGGCCCGTCGCGACGCTCGGGGCGTCGGCCATTCATTGGGCTGACGGAAGGTCGCTGGCGGAGATTCACGGGGGCCGGCACGGCGTGCTGTTGCGGACGTTGGCCGGCGTGGAGATCGCTCGATGGGATCGCGAGGCGGCGGCGACCGTGATGCGGTTTCACCCGCGGATCGCCGACGAGCCGATCGTGAAGATGTGCGTACTCGCGGCCGCGCTGATGGCGACGTGAACGATCAGCCCGCGGCCTTCAACTCGCCGCGGATGCCGTATAGGCCTTCGCTGCCGAGTCGGATCGTCTTGCCGGCCACTTCCAGTTCGAAAATGTCGTCGAGCGCCTGATAGTGGCGAATCAGTACGTCCGCGCCGGGGGTGAGCCCCTGCTCGCTCCAGCGGCGCAGGCGGGCGGGGTCGTCGTCCTGCACTTCGCGGATGAGCACGCGGTCGCCCTCGCGGCAGTCGCTGAGGCGACGGAGGTCGCGCGGTGTGATCTGCCCGTCGGAGGTCGGGATCTGGTGGCCGTGCGGGTCTTCGAGCGGCTCACCGAGGTGGGCGGCGATCGCCTGTTCCAGCCGGGGCGAGATCGCGTGTTCGAGCGCCTCGGCCTCGGCATCGACTTCGCTCCAGTCGAGCCCGAGGACTTGCGTGAGAAACAACTCCACGAGGCGGTGCCGGCGGATGACGCGGCGGGCCTCAGCGAGTCCGGCCGGCGTGAGTTGCGCCCCGGCCCGGGCTTCGTAAGCGATCCACCCGGCCTCCGCGAGACGCTTCAGCATCCCGGTGACGGAAGGGGCCCGCACGGCGAGGCGCGTCGCGATGTCGGCCGGGGAGACCCGATGGTCCGCGCCGCCGAGCGAGTGGATCGCCTTCAGGTAATCCTGGACCGCGGATGTTGGCTCTTTTGGCAATGACGCCCCAGGTTCGTGATCGGGTTATCGCGGGCTACCTACAGCATAGACGAGCCACAGCGCAGAGCCTACGCCCACGCGCCATGCGGTCTGCACTGCGCTCCACCAGAGGGCGACGTGGATGAGCCGTTCGCCGGCCGTCATCGCCTTTTGCACCTCGACCAGCACCATCTTGTCGGGGTCGACATAGCCCAGCGTAGCGGCGCGCACGGCTTTGGCCTTCCAGGTGCCGAGCCACGACTCGGCCTGGCCGAAGTACTTCTCCGTCTCCTTCACATCGATCTGACCGACGCGGAACAGGAAGTAGCCGTCGACAGCGAGCATGCCGACGACTGGAACGAGGACGACGGGCGGAAACCACCAGCGGGTCAGCAACTCGGCGAACGTCAGTTGCGCGTGAGGAAAGACCAGCCGGGTGAGGATCGACTGCATGGCCCAGAGCGCGAGCGTGACGGCCGCGGGGATGATGGTCGACCACGTCAGCAGGGAAATGCTTTGATCGCGGACGACGCCGAACAGCTTCTGATACCGGCGGACGAGGCGGAGCCCGAGCTGGGCCATCGCCTGGTACAACTCGAACCGGCGGACGGTCCCGATGACGAACATCGCCATCAGGTAGAACTCGAAGAGCCGGAGAAGGTTCACAGGAGCGTTCGCAGGGTACGAGTCGGAGACAGAGAGGGCCGCCCGGAGCGAGCCGGGCGGCCCTGGAGTTTTCATCTTAGCCGGACAGGTACCGACCGTCGGTCACTGGTCGGCGTAGACCCGCGTGGCCTCTTCCTTGTTGACCGGGTCGACGAGCATTGCGCTCGTGATTCGGGCCTTGAAGTGGGCGATGCCCGGGGCGGTCGCCTTCACGGTCAGGCGGTAGACGGCGTCGGATTTCGGCCCGAGGTTCGGCAGCGGGTGGAACTGGATCTCGTTGCCATTCTGCGAAAAGCCGGTCGGGCCCGTCGCGGTCTTGAACTGCATCTTCTCCGGGATCTGGCAGATCAGGCGGATGTCGGTATCCGACTTGCTGCCCGTGTTGGCAATGCGGATGACGTAAGTCGTTTCGCCGCCGACCTCGATCGGGTCTTCCAGATCGACCACTTCGAGCAGAATCGCCGAGATGCCGTCGATGCGGACGGGAAGCTGATGGCCCGACTTCAGGCCGCGAGCGGCCTGGGCCGTGACCTCATGGATGTAGTCGCCCGTGTTCGCCGCCTGAAGCTCGATCGAGACATCGCGCGACTGGCCGGGGGCGATCTCGCCGACGTACCAGCTTACGGTGCGGTTAGCGGAATCGTATCGGCCGCCCGCGTCGGCGTTCAGGAATTTGAAGCCGCCCGGAAGCGTGTCCTGGACGAGGACGTTGCTGGCTGGAGCGTCGCCGGGATTGGTGACGCGGATAGTGTAGGTAGCCTTGCGGTCAAGGTAACGCAGCGTGGGGCCGGTCGTCTCGACGGCGAGCCGCGGAGCGACCACGTTCACGGCCACCTGGTCGGTCGCCTTCAGGCCGCCGTCGGCCTCGGCCGTGACCTTGCACACTTGCTCGCCGCCGGTCCGGGCGATGCAGAGGAGTTGCGACGTTCGCGATTCACCGGGCTGGAGCGTGCCGACATCGAGGACTACCTGCCGGCCCTTGGCGTATTCGAGCCCGTCGGCCAGTTCGGTGGTGATGCGGACGCGCTCGGCGACGCCGTCGCCGGGGTTGGTGACAGTGACGACGAAGCCGGTGCCGTCGCCGAGCTGGCACTTGGCGGGTCCTGTGGCTTTCACGGCGATCTTCGGCTCGCTGGCCCGGATGTTGATTGCGGCGGAACCCGTAAAGGTCACGCTGGCGGACGCGCCGAAGTTGCCCTTGTCGCTTTGGAGAAGCCGGAGCTGGACCTGGCGATCGCACTTCGGCGGGATCGTGCCGAGGTCCCATTCGTACGCGCCGTCGCGGACTTGCGGGCGAGGCTCGGCCGCGGCCACGGCCTTCGATGCGACAAACACCTTGAGCTTAACGTCGCTGACGCTGCTGTCGCAGGTGTTGCGGACGGTGAGCGTGTAGTCATTGGACTGACCGACTCGGACGGCGGTGGGGCCGGTCCACTCGATGCGGACGGCCGGCTCGGCCTTGCCCGGGCCTGTGGACGGCACGGAGCGAACGCCCATGCCGGGCGGCACGTTGGGCTGCGGGACGGCCGGCGGCTGGATATCGTTGCCGGCCGGTTCGACGGCGGGGACGGGCAGGCTGCCCGGCGGCGAGGCGGGGATCTGCTGGGCGCCGAGCGAACGCCAGCCGGCCCACGCCAGGAGAAACACCGCGGAATAAATGACTGCGTATCGCCGGATCATGCCCCGGACCTCCCAAACCATGTTCCACAGCGTGGCCCATACCCCGGTCGGCGGGGGAATCAAGGCGAAGTGCAGAACCGGGAGCGGCACCCGAAATCCGCGCGACGTGTAATCACCAATGCAATATCGCCAGTTGACTATCGAATAGATTGCTGTATGATATCACTTAGATAACGCTCCTCCGAGCGTGGTCACAAGCACGAGGTTCCCATGCGCGAGAATGAACTGAAGCTGTCGTCGGGCTGGGGCATGCTGATTGCCGTCATCGCGGCGCCGTTCGTGTTCGCCGCACTGATAGCAATTCAACACCCGGCGTCCATTGCCCTGGCGGTCGCGCTGGCCGTCGCGTGGGGCGTTACGCTATTCGGGTTCATCGTCGTGAATCCGAACGAGTCGCGGGTGCTCCAGCTGTTCGGCAAGTACGTGGGCACGGTGAAGGAGACAGGGTTCTTCTGGGCCAACCCGCTGTACTGGAAGACGCGTGTTTCGCTCCGCGTGCAGACGTTTGAGACTGGTGTGGTCGAGTCGGCGGCGAAGACGGACGCGGCCGGGAAGATCGTCGAGTCGGGCCAGCGGCACCGCCAGCCGAGCAAGGTGAACGACCGCGACGGTACGCCGATCGAGATCGCCGCGGTTGTGGTGTACCGTGTCGTCGACACGGTGGCCGCGACGTTCGCCGTCGACAACTACCTGGATTTCGTGCACATGCAGGCCGACTCGGCCCTGCGAAACCTGGCGAGCCAGTACAGCTACGACAGCCCGGACGATCAGGCGCATTCGCTCCGCGGTCACACGGCCGAGGTCGCGGAAAAGCTCCAACATGAGATCCAGGAGCGGGTGAAGTCGGCCGGAGTGGAGATCATCGAATCGCGGATCAGCTACCTCGCCTACGCCCCGGAGATCGCCGCCTCGATGCTCCAGCGGCAGCAGGCGGGTGCGATCATCGCGGCCCGGTCCAAGATCGTCGAAGGTGCGGTCGGCATGGTGGAGCACGCCCTCGACCTGCTCGCGCAGAAGAACGTACTGACGCTCGACGACGAGCGGCGGGCGGCGATGGTGTCCAACCTGCTCATCGTGCTGTGCGGGCATTCCAACCCGCAGCCGGTGATGAACACGGGCACGATCTACCAGTAACGGCGCCCGATCCGGGAGGACCCGACTATGCCAAGGAAGCCGTTCCTGATCCGGGTCGACGAGCAGGTCCTGTCGGCGGTCCAGAAATGGGCCGACGACGACCTGCGGAGCCTGAACGCACAGATCGAGTGGCTCCTCCGCAAAGCCCTGACAGACCGCGGAAGGCTTAAGACTCCACCGCCCGAAGTATCTGCGGAAACCGGAGAACGGGCGGGGCCGGCGTGATCGTCACGATCGCCCGGCCCCGTTCTTCCCGAACTCGCCAGATTTCCCATATAGTCCGACTTCCCGATTTGCCGATGAGACAGGACGTAGCGACCAATCAGATTTGGCCTGGCGTTCGGGAGAGCACAGTTATGCTCGGCACGACGATGCGGAAGTATAGTGGTGCGATGGCGGCCTGGGCGACGGCGGCCGGGCTGGCTGCGGCTCAGGGCGGAGCAGCGCCTGTCGAAGCGGTCGCGCCGCCCGGCGTCGCTTCGTCGCCCGTTTCGGGCTGCACCACCTGTGGGCCGACCACGTCCATCGGCGAAGCGGTGTCGGAAGGGCGGACCGGCGGCCGATTGTACGGCGGCATCGAATACCTGCTCTTCGGATTCCGGCCGGGGGCATCGCCCGCGCTGATCCAGATCCTGCCGAACTCGGCCTTCCCGCCGGGCGGTGGCGCGCCGGACGCCAATCAGGCCGTCACTGTGTTCGGCGGCGCAATCAACTACAAGGCCGTCAACGGCGTCCGCGCCGAACTCGGCTACTGGGTCACCGATTCGTTCGGCATGGAATTGTCGTATGCCGGGTTTGAGCAGAAGACCGCGAGCTATCGCATCGACTCGCCCGGTGATCCTTCCATCGGCCGGTTCCTGCACGACATCACCGGCCCCGCGGACCGCAACACTTATCTGATCTTCGCCCGACCCGGCGGCGAGAGCGGCTTCATCGACGCGAGTTCGCCGATCGAATTCTGGACATTCGACGTGAACGTCCGGACCAACGGCTACTCGGTGTTCTCCGAGCGCACCAACTACCTTTACGGCTTCCGGTATGCCGATCTCCGCGACGCCGTCATCGTCAACGACTTCGCGAGCCTGAACAACGGCAGGGGCACCACGATCGAAGGGCAGGACAGCTTTGCCGCCCGCAACAAGTTCTACGGCGGGCAGGTCGGCATCAACTCGTGGTTCGACTGCGGCTGCGGCTTCAGCTTCGACATCACGGGCAAGCTGGCCCTCGGCGGCACCCAGCAGCAGGCCGACATCAGCGGTTACACGATCGTGCGGACCAACGGCGTGATCACGCAGAACTCGCCGGGCCATGTGCTGACGCAGACCTCGAACATCGGCAGCTACGACCGGACGCGGTTCGCCGCGATGCCGGAATTGATCATGCGGCTCGGCTACTCGACCGGCCGGGTCAACTTCACGCTCGGCTACAACTTCATCGCCATCAGCAGCATCGTCCGCGCCGGCAATACGATCGACGAAAACGTGAATCCGAACCTGAGCCCGATCATCCCGGCCGCCAATGCGAGCACCGAGCAGCGGCCGGCGTTCAATTTCAACTCGACCGACTTCTGGGCGCAGGGCCTGTCGCTCGGCGTCAGCCTGAAGTACTGATCGAGTTGCTGACAACAAAAGTGCAGGGCCGGGTGAGTTGACTCACCCGGCCCTGCCTGTTTCTCCATCGCTCACATCACTGCTGGTTTTCGGCGAAGCCGGCCAAACGGTTGCTGCGGGGCGGCTGACGCAACTTGAGCAGCCCCCGGGACTCGATCTGGCGGATGCGCTCGCGGGTGATCCCGTACCGGCGGGCGACCTCGTCGAGCGTCTTCGGCGTACCGTCGTCGAGGCCGAACCGCAGTTCCAGCACCTCGCGCTCCCGCTGGCTCAGCGACTTGAGCACCTCGACCATCCGGTCTTTCAGGAGGCACTGGTCGACCAACTCCCCGGGATTGATCTCGGACCGGTCGCCGAGGAAGTCTTCGAGCGCCCGCTCACCGTCGTCGCCGATCGGGTCGTTGAGGCTGATCGGGTGCCGACCGACGGCCCGCAGCGAGCGGACTTCCGGCGGCGTGACCTTCAACTCCTTCGCGATGTCCTCGACCGTCGGCTCCTTGCCGAGCTTCAACACGAGTTCGCTGCGCACCCGCTCGACCGCGGCGAGCATGCCGATCTGGTGGCACGGCACGCGGACGGTGCGGGCGTGGTCGGCGAGGGCCCGGGTGATTCCCTGCCGGATCCACCACGTGGCATAGGTGCCGAACTTGAAGCCCATGCGATGCTCGTACTTGTCGACGGCGCGCATCAGGCCGCGGTTGCCCTCCTGAATCAGGTCGGCGAACGGCAGGCCGCGGTTGCGGTAGCGCTTGGCGATCGAGACGACGAGCCGGAGATTGGCCTCGGCGAGCGCACGGCGATTTTTCTGGTACTCGACCTGCCGGCTCGGCAGCACACGGACCAGCATCTCGAGGTCGTCGGCCGTGGCCAGGAACGGAATCAGTTGCTCGCGGTACTCCCGGGCGTGGGCCGAGCGGATGCGGGCCGAGGCCGAGCGGGGCGGGCGGGCGTACTGGTTCTGGACTTCAGCCGCCTTGCGGATGAAGTCGTTCGCCCAGATTTCGAGGACTTCGGTGCGCGGCGAAATTCCGTCGGCCACCTGCGCCGCCTTGCGGAGCGTCTTCCAGAGTTGGCGGTGGCAGCGTCGGCGGGCCGAGTTCGACTCTGCCCGGTTCAGCGTGACGTATTCCACGTCGAGCCGGCTGATGTAGCGCTGCAATGTGGCGAGGTTCGCGGGCAACCGGCGGAGGATCGCCTCGCGGGTCTTGCCCCGGCTGGTCACCACGTCGATGAGAGGATCGATGATTACCTCGCCAGACTTCACCCGCTTGAAGGTCGCGAGAATCTTGCGGAGGATCGGCCCGCAGAGCAGGGCGGCATGGCGGAAGCGGTCGCGCGCCTGTTCGAGCGCGACGGCCATGACAATTTCCTGCGGCCGATTGAGAAGCGGGATCGCCCCCATCTGCCGGAGGTAAACGCCGAGCGTGTCGTCGGCCGAGGTATCGTCTTCGTCTTCCTCGACCCGGGCCTTGCCGATGACGGCGACCGGCGTGTCGTCGTCGGCTTCGTCCTCGTCATCATCGTCGTCCGCTTCGTCGTCCTGGACGACGGCAACGGGCGGACGAAGGACGGAGGCGGGCCGCTTGACGGCGGCCTGCGGGGCAGGGGTGGGGCGCAGCGTCCGTGGCCGCCGGGGCTGCGTCGGGCGGTGGGCGGTGCGAATCGGGAGTGTTTTCTTGGTCGGCATCCGGCTCCCCAAGCCGGATCATCCCCGCGGAGGTGGTCTTTTGTGCAGGCAAGCCGACTTCGGCCGGCCCGAGCGTCCGGATGATCCGCCCAATTATACGTTCAAGAAAAGGGCTTGGTAAAAGTTACAAACATACAGAGGGTGACTTCCCCTGCCGGGACACTTGTTCTTGGAAATACCGGAGTGTTCGATCCAACCCTTCCCGGCGGTCAACTTTAGGTTCCCAGCCGAGAATCTGGCGGGCCCGGGAGATGTCCGGCTGCCGAACCTTCGGATCGTCCTGCGGGAGATCTTTGTACACTATCGAAACTTGGCCGCCCGTGAGGGCCATGATCTCCTTCGCGAACTCCAGAATCGTGATCTCGCTCGGGTTGCCCAGGTTGACCGGTTCGTGGAAGTCGGCGAACAGCAGCCGATAGATGCCTTCCACGAGGTCACTGACGTAGCAGAACGACCGGGTCTGCGACCCGTCGCCGTACACGGTGAGCGGTTCGCCGCGGATCGCCTGGCCCATGAAGTTGGGCAGAACCCGGCCGTCGTCGAGGCGCATCCGCTCGCCGTACGTGTTGAAGATGCGGACGATGTGGGTGTTCAGCCCGTGGTACCGGTGGTACGCCATCACGATCGCTTCGGAGAAACGCTTCGCCTCGTCGTAGCAGCCGCGGATGCCGATGGGGTTCACATTGCCCCAATACTCTTCGCGCTGCGGGTGGATCTCCGGGTCGCCGTAAACCTCGCTGGTGCTGGCCATCAGGTAGCGGGCGTTCTTCGCCTTCGCGAGGCCGAGCGTGTTGTGCGTACCCAGCGAACCGACCTTCAAAGTCTGTATGGGATAGTTGAGATAATCAACCGGGCTGGCCGGGCTGGCGAAGTGCAGGACGTTGTCGACCGGACCATCGACATCGAGCGGGCAGGACACGTCGTGGTGGATGAATTTGAATCGGCTGTTGGCATTCAGGTGCGCGATGTTTTCGGGCCGACCGGTGATGAAGTTGTCGACCGCGACGACCTCGTGCCCCTCGGCGAGAAACCGCTCGCACAGGTGAGAGCCGATGAAGCCGCCGCCGCCGGTGATGAGTGTCCGCATAGGCTTATGTCTATTTTGTTGAACGCGTTGCGCCTAGCGCAAACCGGGCCGATAGCCACGATTCCGCGCCGCACGGCCGACAAGTCAGACAGTCGTCGCTGCATCAACCAAAAAGCCGGCACTTGTGGTTTTCATGACACGGCGAGCGCGGCGGTGTTGGCCGAGGTGCCGGCAATCACATAAGGTTCCCGTGCGACGCTGCTCTTTTGCCGGGTAAGACCACCGATGAAGCGATTGACCGCACTCTTCCTGCTCCTCATGTCCGCCGTCGGCGCGTGCGCTCAGCCGGCGACGAAGAAAGACGACACGACCGTCCGCGCTTTGGCGTTCCCCGGTGGTGAAGGGCAATTGGCAACATCCCCGGCCGTGCGAGTTGCCCGCCCCGGCGTGCTCGTGGTCGCGCCGCCGGCGCAACTGAAGCAGCGGGCGATGGAGATGGCGGCCCACGGGTATGTCGCGTACGCCATTTCCGCCATTCCGGGCGAGCGCGACGCGGTGGCCCGCCGGGCGACCGCGGCACTCGAAGTGCTGGGAAAGCAACCGCTCGTCTCACCGCACAAGTACGTTGCCATCGGCTACGGCGCGGGCGGCACGGCCGTGCTCGATCTGGCGCGCGGCGGCGCGGACCTGCTCGGCGTCGCGGCGGTAGGCCCCGACCTGACACCTGCTCCGAACGGCCAACAGAAGATCTCGAGCCGGGTGCTCGTGCTGGGCGGCGGCGACGACCCGGGCATGACGTTTGCAAGACTCGCCGCGTTCGAGACCGAGATGAAGGCGGCCCAGGCCGACTGGGACTTCGTCCGCTACGGTTCGGTCGGCAGTGACTTCTGCGACCCGCAGTCGAAGTCGTACGATGCCGACGCGGCCCAGCGCACCGGCACGGCCCTGCGGCAGTTCTTGTTCGACGTGCTGCCGACCGCGCCGCGTTCGTTCGGGACGAGTGAACCCGCCGAGCCCGCGGCCCCGGCCGGCATCCCCGACAAGGTACTGAAGGTCCTGAAGCACGTCGACGACAACGACCGCGCGCCGGACGGCTACGAGGGCGGGCGAAACTTCGGGAACTTCGAGCGTCGGTTGCCGGCCAACGACCGCAACGGCCGCCGGTTGCGTTACCGTGAATGGGACGTGAACCCGCTCAGGCCCGGCGTGAACCGCGGGGCCGAGCGGCTCGTCACCGGCTCCGACGGCAGCGCGTACTACACCAGCGACCACTACGAAACCTTCAAGAAGATCCGCTAATGACAGACCTCTCCGCGCTTTCGCGCCCGGACGCCCCGCGCGTCCACCTCTGGCCGGGCTCGGCCGCCGAGCTGCAGGACGCGCTTTCGGCCTGGGAACTGGCCGGCCCGGGCAAGCGCGTCGCCCGGATCATCCGCGGGAAAAAGTGCGGCACCGCGGCCGCGTTCTTCGACGAGGCATCGGCTGCGCTCCAGTTTCCGCTCTATTTCGGCGGCAACTGGGACGCCTTCGCCGACTGCTTCCGCGACCTCGCCCGCTTCGGCGAGAAGACGGCCGTCGCGGTGGCGATTACTGATGCCCACAAGCTCCCGCCCGACGTGCTCGAAGTGCTGGGCGAAGTCCTGCTCATCTGCCTCGACGACGTGAATCAACCCGAGAAGCCGCTGAAGCCCCGCCCGCTCCACGTGATCCTCGAGGGCAAGACTGCGACCATCGCGAAGAAGTGGCGGACGGCAGGCCTCGACGTCGGCGACTAATGGCGACGCCAGTATCGCGAAGCGACGGCGACGAGGGCGGTCGCGCCGACGAGGCCGGCAGCGAGCCATTGCCGGCGGTTGCTGCGCGGGGGCGGCGTTTTCGCAGCACCCATCGAGTGAGCCGTTCGGCCCCGGCTGAGCGACCGCTCGAGGGAGTGCAGTTCATCGGCGACGTGCCGGGCGGAGAGCGGCCGGCTGACCGGGTCTTTCGAAAGTAGCCGGGCGACGATGTCGGCAAGTTCGGTCGGCGTGTCCGGCGAATACTCGCGGACGTCCGGCGCGGGCTCGGCGGCGGCGCGGGTGAGCAGTGCCTGCGCGTTCAAGTCGGCGAACGGCAGCCGGCCGGTGGTCAGGCGGAACATTACGACGCCGAGCGAATACAGATCGCACCGCGCGTCGAGCAGGTGCCCGGCCGTCTGCTCCGGCGCCATGTAAGCCGGTGTGCCGAAGGTGGGGCCGGCGTCGTCGGCCGATTGGGGTCGGGCCAGGCCGAAGTCGAGCACCTTGATCCGGCCGGACGGCGACTCGAGCCAGAGGTTGCCCGGCTTGATGTCGCGGTGGATCATCCCGGCCTTGCGGGCGGCCGCGAGGCCCAGCGCGGTCTCCCGGCCGATGCGGAGCTTTTGTTTCAGTGAGAGCGGCTTGTTGCGGTCGAGGTATTGCTCGAGCGTGCAGCCCACGAGCAACTCCATGGCCAGGAACACGACGCTGTTGGACTCGCCGGCCTGATAGATGGTGACGACGTGCTCGTCGCGCAGGGCGGCAAGCGCACGGGCCTCTCGGAGAAACGCATGGCCGGCCTTGGGATCGGTAACGAACTCCGGCCGGAGGACCTTGAGCGCGACCGGACGGACGAGTTGGATGTCCTCGGCCTTGAAGACGACGCCCATACCGCCCTGGCCGAGTTTCTCGAGGACGCGGAATCCCGCGAGTCGACCGAGTTCGTCGGGGGCCTGAGAAGGTTCGAGCAGGGCGACGGCCGACCAGTTCGCCGGCGAAACGCCGAGAGCACGAGTTTCTTCCGACGCCGGGCCGTCGGTGCGTGGCGACTCAGGATTCGACATGAGATCAGCGGGCGCGGCTGCCTCCTTTCGACAACGCAATCCTACTGCACGGAATCTCCCGGCGCGCGGAATTGAATCAACCGATGCTCAGCTTGAATGTGGGGAAGCTGATTACGACGGGAGCGCGGGGCCGTGATCGAGATCCGACGGCATGACCCCGATGTCGACGATACTGCACGCACACACGACGGGCATCCCCAGCGACCGCGCCCGGGCCACGACGCGGGCGTCGTCGGCTCCAGGGTTCAGCCAGAGTTCTCCGACGGGTCGCCCCGCGAGATCCTCGAGTACACCCATCGCGGCATTCGCAGAGAGATACAGACTCACCCGCTCAAGCGCTTCATCGGGCAGATCGCGGACGGAAGCGGAGACGGGAAGCTCCTCGATTTCCGTAGCCGAAGGGTGAACGGGAAAGACCTGCCAGCCGGCCTTGTGATACGCACGAACGCACTTGTTGCCGAACTTGGAGCGGTCCGCGCTCGCGCCGACGACGGTGATTGATCGCGGCGTCACGATTCGTCCTCGGCGCCCGCCGGTTCCGGCGGAACGCGGGTCAGCAATTCTTCCCGACGCACGGCTACATCCATCGGCGCGGAAATCCCGATGCGGACGCGGTCGCCCCGGATCTCGACCACAGTGACCGTGATCGAATCGTTTATCACCACTTTCTCATTCAATTTGCGCGTCAGCACGAGCATGTGCGACCCCCGCAGCTACTCAATCGTAGGCGTGCCAATTACTTGAGTCAAGGACCGGGATCCGGAACGGACTTGAGAGAATGGCGAGAAAACGAATTTCGGGAGGGTGGCGGAATCCTTCACGTCGGCGCGGTTTGCGGAACGATGATAAGCCGGAGAATTGGCACAGGAGGTGGCAGTCTCAATGCGCGGGCTTTGGGCGATCCTGGTGGTTCTGGTGGCGGTCCCGGCGCGAGCCGAGGCCCCGTCGGCCAATGTCGCGAGCCCTTCCCGCGCCCTGCTGACCGTGCCTATGGATGCCATTCCGCAGGTGTTTCGCGAAAAGGTGCAGAAAGTCACGCAGCAGCCGGCCATTGTCGCCCGGGCGGTCCCCGAAGAATTCACTGAGGGGATTTACGACTGGCTGCTGGACCACCCGGACCGGGCGTCGCTCGCCTGGCGGCGGCTGGGGATTCCGTGTGCCGAGATCGCACCCCGGCCGCAGGGCCGGTTCGGCTGGTCTGACGGGCAGGGCACCGAGGTGAACTGGCAGGTCGTGGGTAAGACCGACACCTGCCGGGTGTGGTATGCCGAGGGGCAGGCCCGCGTCAGCCCGCTGATGCCGCTCGTGCCCGTCAAGGCGGTGGTGGTCTTGCATCATGCCAAGGCGGCCGGGCTCGACGGCCGGAAGCGCGTCGCCCACGTCTGCGACGTATACCTGCACACCGACAGCAAGGCCGCGGCCATGACGGCGCGGATGCTCGGGCCGGCTATGCCGCGGTTGGCCCAGCAAGGCGCCGACCAGTTGCTGCTGTTCTTCTCCGGCCTCACGCGGTACTTCGAAGACCACCCGGAAGACATCGAGTCGCTGCTGGCGGCCCGCCGTCAGTGACCGCGGGGCGGGGTTCTCCGTAGTTTTCCTTCATGGCCGAAGAGAAACGATCGGTCAGCTACCGCGACGCGGGGCTGGACCTGGATGTATACGAGCGGACGATTGCCGCGCTGCCGCCGCTGCTCCGCCGGACGCACACGCCCCGCGTGCTCGACGGGTTCGGCGGCTTTGCGAGCCTGTTCGCCCTCGACTTCAACAGCCGGATGTTCGCCCGGAACTACCGCCGGCCCGTCCTCGTAAGTTGCACCGACGGCGTGGGCACCAAGCTGAAAGTCGCAAGTCTCGCGGGCAAGCACGATACCGTCGGCATTGACCTTGTCGCCATGTGCGTCAACGACGCGCTCTGTACCGGCGGCGAGCCGCTATTGTTCCTCGATTACGTGGCCATGCCGAAAGACGACCCGGAGCTGACCCGGGCCATCGTGAAGGGCATCAGCGACGGCTGCGTCGAGGCCGACTGCGCCCTCGTGGGCGGCGAGACGGCGATCCTGCCCGACGTGTATCAGCCAGGCGATTACGACTTGGCGGGCTTCTGCGTCGGCGTGGTGGAGCGAGACCACATCATCACCGGCAAGGCGATCCAGCCGGGCGACGTGGTGCTCGGTCTGGCGTCGAGCGGCATTCATTCCAACGGTTACAGCCTGGTCCGCAAGGTGGTGTTCGATGTGGCCGGCCACGGCGTCAACGACTTCATCCCCGAGTTGGGCCGAACAGTCGGCGACGAGTTGCTGGAACCGACCCGCATTTATGTCCGGGCCGTCCGCGACGTGCTCGAGCATTACCCGCGCAAGCGGCGGGTGGTCCGCGGCCTGGCCCACATCACCGGTGGGGGGCTCGTGGACAACCTGCCGCGGGTGCTGCCGCCCGGCCGGCGGGCGTTCCTGAAGCGCGGAAGTTGGCCGGTCCCGCCCGTGTTTACATGGATGCAGCGGCTCGGCAATATTGCCGAGGACGAGATGGACCGCGTCTTCAATTGCGGGATCGGCTTCTGTCTGGTGGTCAGCAAATTCTTCGCCGACTCCATTCAGAAGCAACTCGCCGACGATCGCATCCCGAGCTGGATCATCGGCGAGATCCGCGAAGGCGAAGCCGCCGTCGAGTGGGAATGAAAACGGCCCGGAGAGGTCGTCTCCGGGCCGCATCGGTTACTTCTTCAGGTCTTCGACCACTGTCTTGTGATGTGTCACCGTCGCCCCGGCTTCCGCGTAGGTCGCCGAGGTGAAGTTCTTGATACATCCCAGCACCTCAAACACCGTAGCGACCTGTGGCGCGACGTCGGCCGGTCGCAGGCCCGGCGGTCCGTCGGGGCGGGCGTCCGCCATCATCGCCGGGACCATGAACGCCTCGGCCCACGGTCGCGCGAGCCGCACGAGGCCCGCGAAGTCCACCCAGCTTGCTTCTACCACGCCCTGACCGTTAGCCAGCCCGGCGACGTCCGCGGCAAGCGGCTTGCTCCCGTGCAGGCGAGCGGCGTGAGCAGTCGAGAACGTCACAGTGAGGAGGTTCTTCGACACGGCAAGGTTGGGGACGATGCTGGAATCCTGCCCCATATCCGGGATCGGCCAGTAGAAGGCAGTTGCGGAGCCGGCCTCCGTCGTCTTGGGTTTCGGCCAGGGCTCTTCCGGGATCGGCGCTCCGAAGCCGCGGGCGATGCCGAGCAGGTCGTTGACGAACTTGCGATAACCCTGGAACGCCTCGACGAGCTTGGCCGAGTCGCTGACAGACATCAGCAGGCCGAACTCAAGCATCGGCAACTCCGCGCCTTTCTGGTCGAGGTTCGGGGCCCACTGCTTGCTCTTCCATTGCCCGTCGAGGACGATGGCCTGCTGGCCGTCGGCGAGCGACGGGAGGAGTTGCGTGCCTGTAACTTCGTCGAACCGCTGCCAGAACGGGTTGGACATCGCCAGCGACGCCTGGATCTGCTGGTACTGGTTGTCGTCGGTCATCTCCTTGGCGACGGCGAGCCCGTGCGCGTAGAAGACCTTAATCCATCGGACGAGCGCCTGATACCGCGGGGTGGCGTCACCGGTCCGGCCGGCGACGGCCACGATCGGGTTACCGCCGACGCGGTCGAGAATTGTCAGCGGGGCGGCCGAGGTCGCGCGGTAGGTGTACTGAAACCCCTCAGTGCCCTGCGGCGTGATGAAGGCCAGGCCCATCGATGCGGCCGGGGCGGTAATCGACCCGGCCCACTCCTTGCCCACCTTCTCGATGTCCGCGGCGATCTTCTTGCGAAGCTCGTCGCTGATCGGCGCTTCGTTGAGCGCGTCGACGGCCGCCTTCACCGTGTCGGCGATGTCTTTCGCCGTGGTGCCGGTCAGCTCGCCCATCCGCTTGCTGACGTAGCTCAGCTCGCAGATCCGCTTATCGGCATGTTTCTTCAACGGGGCGAACTCCGCCCGGGAGGCCAGGGCCTCGCCCGCACCAAACTTGTTGATGTGCCCGGAGTCGGGGCCGAACGAGAGGAGCACGTACTCGCCCTTCACCGCCAGCGTGACGGTGAGCGTGAGCTTGCGGAGCTTTTCGCCGAGCGACTTGTAGTCGCCCTTCTCGTCCTCGTACTGCTCGAGATTGACGCGGTCCCACGGGACCATCGTGCCGTCGAGCGTCATGACGAGCGCGTCGGCCTCGCCGATCTTGGTCCGCTTCATCCGCCCCTGGAGTTCCTTCGGGGCCTTTTCGAGGTGCTCCTTCAGGTGTGTTTCGAGCCGGGTCAACTGGTTCTTCGCGGCCGCGGGGTTGGTGATGCGGAAGCCGATCGTGACATCGGGCATGACGATGTCGTTCAAGTTGTCCTTGAGCGTGTTGAGCAGATTCCGGATTGCCCCGTCGGGGTTCTGGCTGTTGCGGGCCCGCTGGATGAAGCGGTCGAGCCGGGAGGTGAAAGTCATCTCGCCGGCGAGCCGCATCCACCTGACCGAGTCCTCGCCGCCGTAGACGAACATTTCGTTACGGAACATGTCGTGCACGGTCGCCATGAGCTCGGCGTTTTCCGGCGCTTGCAGGAACTGCATGACGTGCGACAGTTCCGAGCCCGGTCGCTGGGCCTGCTGCATCATCTTCTCATGTGCGAACTTAGCGGCGGGCAGCGCGCGGAGCCTGGCGTAGGCGTTGCTTTTCAGAAACGCGTCGATCTGTTCTCCCAATCGCAGGCCGGACGCATAGAACAGGGCATCAGCCGGCACCTGGGTGACGGAGCCGGTGGGCGTTTGCGCCGGGGCGGTCGTGGCCAACATCAGCAGGGCCGCGACGCAACGCAGGGTGCATCGAATCATGAATTCACTCTCCGGAAGAATGCGTATCGCATCCGTATCCTAGGAGTCGGGCCGGCAGCGGGTCAGTGCGGACGCCTCGACGGCTATCCCCCGAAAGACCCATCCCATCACCGCAAGCCGGAGCCCGCCATGGTCGGAGTCCGCCGATGACCCCCGACGATCTTGCCACGCTGAACGAACAGATTGCCGGCATGGCCCGTGCGGGCTTGCCGCTCGACCAGGGCCTCGCCAGCCTGGCCCGCGACATGAATCGCGGCAAACTCCGGCGGGTGACCAAAGGACTGAGCAGCGATCTCGAAAGCGGCGCGACGCTCCCCGAGGCCCTCGATCGATGGGAAAAGGAACTTCCGCCGTACTATGCCGGGCTGGCCCGGGCCGGCTTGCGGACTGGTCGTCTGCCGGAAGTCCTGCACACGATGACCACGTACTCCCGCAAGATCGCGGAAGTGCGATCGACGATCCTCGAAGCGTTCGCCTACCCGGCCGTGATCCTGTTCGTCGCAGTGGTCCTGTTCTCGGCGCTGTCGCTCGTGGGCATCCCGGAGTTCGGCCAGATCTTCAGTGAATTCCGAATGCCTTTGCCGGCGATCACGGTCTACGTGCTCTGGATGGGGCAGCACCCCATCCAGTCGTTTTTGCTGCCCGCGGTGATCGGAGTAGCGGTCCTTCTGATCGGACGCTGGATACTCCTGTCGTTCGAGGGCGGCCGCCGCTTCTGGGCCGACATCGTTTACAACATTCCGCTGATCGGCACGCTGATTCGCTCGGCCCGCCTCGCCGCATTCACGGACCTGCTTGCGTGCATGGTTCAGTACTCCGTGCCGATGCACGAGGCGTTTCCGTTGGCCGGCGACGCGGCCGGCGATCCGTTCATTGCCGAGCAGGCGCGGACGGTGGGCCAGCGGTTACAGTCCGGCGAGTCGCTCGGTAAAGCGCTCGCCGGCCACGGATTGCTTCCCGAGTGGGTGGCGTGGATGGCCACGGCGGGCGAACGCCGGGGGTCGCTCGCAGAAACACTTCACGAAGTGGCCGAGGTTTACCGCCGACACGTCGATGTCCGGGCGGGCTTGCTGCGGAATTTCCTGCCGAGCTTGTTGATCGTCGGCACCGCCGTCGTGCTGGCCGGAGTCTTCATGATGGCACTGGTCGTCCCGCTCGTCACACTGATCGAGGGGCTGACGAAGTAATGTTGCTCGTGCTGCGGCGAGTCTTGCTGTTTCTCGCGATGGTCGTCCTCGCGCTGGCGATGATCGGACTGGTGCTTTATGGACTGGTGGCGGCCGGTCTGGGCACGCTGGTACCCCTGTTCCTTTTGATGACCCTCGTCTACGCTTGGCTGGCCGATACGTATCTCCGCTACCGGCACGCACGGCAGCAGGAACTTTTGCACGTTCTGGCAACAACAACTGGAATCGGGCTGCCCCTGCCCGCCGCGCTGCGGGCCTACCTGCACGATCGGCCGAAGGCGTGGTTCTACCGGTTCAACGTCGGTATGCTCCTGCACATCTTCGTCGCGCCATTTTACTACTTCATCTGGCACAAGAATCGTAGCTTCGACACCCGGATCGGCCGCCTCGCCGACAACATCGAATCGGGGCAGAAGCTCTCCGAAGCACTGCGCGAAACACCCGCGCTGGCGTCGGCCGATACACGGATCGCGGCCGTGGTCGGCGAAGAGTCCGGCCAACTTGCCAAGTCGCTGCGGGCTACCAGCCGGCCACAGTTCAACTCGGCATGGTTCGAGCTGATCCCGCGGCTCACCTACCCGCTGATCCTGCTGGGAGCGATCTCGCTGATCGTCGGGTATCTGCTCGTTTACATCATTCCCAGAATCCAGCGCATCTTCCTGGACTTCAAGCAGAAGACGCCGGACGTCCTCCGATGGCTGGTCGACGGCGCGTCGTGGTTCGTGCATTTCGCCTGGTTGCTGATCCCCGGCCTGGCGGTGCTTTTGGCGATCGCGATTCTTCCCTGCTTCTCGTCGCGAGTCCGGTGGTATCTGCCTCTGGTCGGGCGGCTCTACCGTTGGGAGATTCAGGGGATCGTGCTCCGCGGGTTGTCGCAGTTTATCGCGGTCAACCGCCCGGCGACCGATGCGCTTTCGCTCTTGGCCGAGCGTACCGACCTGCCGGCCGTCGTCCGCGACCAACTCGGCCGGGCGACCCGGCGCGTGGGCCGGGGCGAACCGCTGGCCCCGTCGCTGCACGCGGTCGGGCTTCTTCCCGGCTCGATGGTGCCATTAGTTGTCACCTCCGAACGGTTGAACAGCCTGGCGACGACGTTGGCGGAGCTCGGTGAATTGCAAGCCGGTCGGGCCATCCGATTTGCCCGTAGGGCGTCCATGATTCTGTCGATCCTCGGAATCCTGGCCGTCGGCGGCATCGTGTGCTTCGTGGTGTTGGCAGTCTTCTACCCGCTCGTCGTACTCATCGGGGGCCAGACTCCATGAAACCGGACCGCCGGGGATTCACGATTCTCGAGTGCTCGATCGCGCTGATGGTCCTGCTGCTGGCGGCCAGCATCGTGGCCGAGATGGCCGGATGGTCGGTTCGGGAGCGGATGCGCAGCGAAGTGCGGCTGGCGGCAACGGAGTGGGCGGCCGGGGTGCTCGAAGATGCCCGGCAACAGCATCCGCCGACGACAGAGTGGGCCAGGCGCCAGAAATTGCCGGCGGACATCGCTGAGCGGTACGGCACACCCTCGGCCATTGTGACGGTCGCGCCGGAAGAGGGAAGCGACGGATTCCTCCGGGTCGCGGTGAAAGTCACTTGGCAACTGGCGGACGGGAAGCCGGAGGCTCCATTGGAGTTGATGACACTGGTCCGCGGGGTGCTCCGCCCATGAAAACTCTCCGCACGGCCTTCAGCCTCGTGGAACTCCTTGCCGTTTTGACCATTCTCTCAATCGCTTTGGCCATGGGCGCCGTCTTACTCGTGTCCGCGGTGCGCACCGGTTCATTGGCATCAGATAGCGTAAGCCGGGTTGTCCGCCACGCGCAACTGGCCGATGCCTTGCGCGACGACATCACCCGCGCATTGGCGGTCACGGATGTCGCACCGGGCCGGTTGCTGCTAGCGATGCCCGAAGGCAGGACGGTGGAATACGTCGTTGCCCCGCCGGCCGTCCGCCGGGTGGAGCAGCAGACAGGCGGCCAGTCGACCACCCGCGACTACCTGCCCGGGCCGGCCGACTGGCGGGGCGAGTTCGCCCGGGACGGCAAACTGATTCGGCTGAAGATCACCGAGATGCGGAAGGGGTTCCCGGGGGTCGAGATCGGCATCGTCGTTGGCACGGAGGTCGGCCGATGACGCGCAACGGCAAGTCGCGACGTGGGGCGGCCCTCATCTATGCGATGGTGGTGCTGGCGGTGATTGCCGCGATGATGGGTCACGCGGCCCGCGAGGTCATTGCCGGCCGGCGGGCGGTCGAGCGGTATCACCGCCGGGTGCAGGCCCGCCTGCTCGTCCAGTCGGGTCGGGAGATCCTGGCGGTACGACAAAAGGCCGACGCGCAATACCCCGGTGAGGTCCTGGAAATGCCGGCCGGGCGGATCACGATCGGGAAGGGTGCCGACGGCAAGTTCACCGTCGAGGGGCGGGTGCCGGACGTGACCCCGGGCGACATCGTCGTCCGCGACTAGGCCGACGGCGGATCGTCGATGCGGAGCGGTGGCCGACCGAACTTCTTCCGGAGCAGGTTCACGGAATGAAACACCCGCGGCCATGCTACGAATCGCTGCTCCAGTCGGCGTTTGCCGGGGAAATCGATGAGCATGATCCCCAGCAGTATCGTCAACAGCCCTTGTCCCGGAACCCCGGGGAACGACAGTACAATCCCCAGTGCGATGAGCAGCCAGCCAATCACGTTGCGGACGCACAATTCGGCGACGTGGAGGATGATGTGCCGGCGGTCGCTCTGGTGAGGCGGGTGCGGCCCGAGAAAGTAATCTTCCGGAATCCGAACGAGGGCGAGGATCGTCAAACCCAGACTGGCGGCGGCCATCGCGACTGAAATCACGATGAGACTGAGCCAGGTCGGCAGGCCCGGGATCGTCAGATGATCGACGATCCAGTGGCCGAAATCATGAATCACGGGAATACCCTTGCATCGGGAAGGACCGATCCCCTAAAATCTTCGTTGTAGACATCCCTGGCCCTGACGGAGACGGTCCGTACAGGTGCCGGTGCATTTCCGGAGTCTGCCCCATGGCCGTGAGCGTTGGCTGCCCCGAGTGTGGCGTGAGTTTTCCGGTCAGCGAAGAGCTGCTGGGCAAGAAGATGCGCTGCAAGGGCTGCCAGGCGGTGTTCGTCGCCTCGGCCGCGAAGGCGAAAGTCGGCGCGGGCGCGCCGGCTACGCCGGTGCGGACGGGCGTGGCCCGGTCGCCGGCCGGCGCTCCCCCGGCCAAATCCCACATGCCGCTCATCGCGGGCGGCGGGGCCGTGTTTCTCGTGATGCTCGGCGTGACGGCCTGGGCGCTCATGCGCGAGCCGTCGTCGGAATCGAAGTCGGGCACCGGGCCGGTCGTGAAAGTGAATCTCAACGACTCGGTCGACGAGAAGGCGCAGGCCGAGAAGGCCAAGGCGGCCGAAAAGGCGAAAAAGGAAGATGGCCCGCCGACCCCGAAGGCCGGACCGGCCTGGTTCGTCGACGCGCCGAAGACCCTGCCGTTCATAATCAAGCCGGAGACGAGCGAGCGCGTGGCCCGGTCGTCGGCGTGGATCAAGGTCAGCACGCCGGCCGGGGGCGGGTTCGGCAGCGGGTGGTTTGCCGAGCCGGGCATCATCGTCACCAATTCGCACGTCGTCGGCATGAAGGAGCCCGCCGCCCCGCCGCCGACCGCCATCAAGATCACGCTTCAGGCCGGCAAGCCGGACGAAAGGGTCTTCGACGGTCAGCTCCTCGGATTGGATCGCGAGAACGATCTCGCAGTGATCCGCATTCGCGGCGACAACCTGCCGCCGGCCATGCCGATCGCGCGGTCGTCTGAAATCCACGAAGGCCAGAAGCTGTACGTCGTCGGCTTCCCGATGGGCAACCGGATCACCAAGGCGTTCGACGAGGGCAAGAACACGCTCGTCACCCAGGTGAAGATCCGCGAGTCTGCCGTGTCCGGCCGATTCCCGACGAAACACGGCAGTATCAAGTACGTGCAGATCGAGGGCGGTGCCGACCCGGGCAACTCCGGCGGTATGATTGTCGACCCGGCCGGCTACGTCCGCTGCATCCTCGTAGCCGGCATCCCCGGCAGCAACCTGCGATTCTCCATCCCCAGCGAGTACGCCATCTACCTGCTCCAGGGGCGTATCCTTCGTGTCGTGCCGGCCCAACCGTACCAGGCGGGTGACAAGGTGCGGTTGCCGGTGACCGCAATGGTGGCCGACCCGTTGAAGCGGATCAAGACGGTATCGCTCGAACTCTGGGCCGGTGAGCCGGGGCGAAAGGTCCGCCCGGCCTCGGACCGCGCCCCGACGCCGATCACGGGCGACGGCCCGATTCAGAAGATCGAGTTGCCATACAACCCGAACGAGACGATCGCGTTGGGCGAGAGTCATGCCGTCAAGGGCGAGTGTGACCTGCCTCCACTGGAGTCCGGGCAGGTCTACTGGTTCCGCCCGAAGTATGTGAACATCGAAGGTGTCGAGCGCTGGGGCGAGGCCGTCGCTGTTGACATGGCGGGCCTGCCGGTCGAGCGGAAGCCGGCGATGCTGGCGGTCCGGCATCAGGTCGGAGTCGAGCGGCAGGTGGACCTGCTCAGCCATTTCGGCGTCGGCGCGACGCCCGAGGGTGGCGAACTGCACCTGCGAGACATGGGCATGAAGCTCAAGCTCGGCGAGAAGACGGTCTCGGTCGCGCCGGACGGCACGGCCAAGGTCACGATCAAGTACAACGACTTCGGCCTGACCGACGAAGACACCGAAGGGTACTTCCGCCAGAACGTCCGCGGTCTGCTCGAAATGACCAAGGGCATGATCGCGGAGATGCAGGTGACGAAACGCGGCGCGATCGTGAAGCCGACCATGAACATGAACAAGGTTCCTGTGCCGGCCCGACCGTTCCTCACGCGGTTCAACGCGCAGACGATTCAATCGCTGGAAGCTCTGAGCCTCGGGCTGCCCGACAAGGAATTGAACCCGGGCGACACCTGGACCCGCGACGCCAACTACGCGATCAACATCAGCCGGATCAACGAGAACGCGCTTTTCAAGCTGACCTATACTTACGTCGGCACGCGGGTGCGCGACGGGCGCGAAGAGGCGGTGATCGAGTTCGAGGGCAACATCGTCCGCGGTGAAGGCAACGAGGCGACGGAGCCGCCGCCGATCACCAAGGCGGAGAAGGTGGAAGAGAAGGAAGCCCGGATTCAGCCGCGGAACATGTACGGCAAGGCCCGCGGATCGGCCCTCGTCGACGTGAGCACCGGGCTGGTCACCCTGGCCCAGACACACGCCGACATGGAGTTCGAGGTGCCGATGTCCGGTCAGCAACTCAAGTTCGGCGGCGCGCTGCGGGTTAACCTGAACCGCGCCCTGACGCCCGGCGCGACTGTCGCCAAGCCCGAGCGCCTGCTGCCCAATCAGGAAATCATCCTGTTCCCGTTCGTCGGCGCTCCCGACGTGAGCCTGAGCAGCAACGTCCAGTAACAGATACACGCCCCTCCCGAATCTGATCGGATCATTTGAACGGAGTTGACCCATGGCCGTGAACGTAACCTGCCCCGCGTGCGGCGCCGCGCCGGCGGTCGGCGAAGATCTGATCGGCCGGAAGCTGCGCTGCAAGGCGTGCTCCGAAGTGTTCGTGGCGGCCACCGCCAAGGCGAAGGCAGTCGCGGGCGCGTCGGGCGGCAGCGACTCCGACGTGCCCGTGGCCAAAGGCAAACCGCTCACCAATGGCGTCCACAAGGACGT
>JAIBBI010000067.1 GCA_019694755.1 Gemmataceae bacterium | reverse complement strand
TTGAGCAGGGGCGGGGAGCCGAGCATGGACGCCGGCACCCCGGCCAACGCCATGCCGTAACAGAACGCCCCGTTGACGGTGGCGAGGAAACCGGCGTACACCGGCGGCACGATCAACCCGTACTGGCGGGCGTATTGGGCCAGGGTGTCCGCGGGCAGGCCGGGATACAGAGTGAAGGCGTAGTTCTCGGGCGCGACCCACGGCCGGTGACCGAACCGCAGGACTCCGTCGTCCGACGGGCCGCCAGGCTGCTCGAGCAGAGCGCGGGCAGCGTCGCCGAGTGGCCGGAGGTCCGCCGGAAGAGTGTTCAGTCGTTCTGCAGCGCCCGGTACCACTTGGAGCCCTCCGCGGTCGAACTGAGGAGTTTCTTACACGTTCGGGGGGCGAAATTGGCGAAGGTCGAACCCCGGGACGACGCCGGTATCACTCCCGGGTCGTCCGGCATTCGTCGCCACTGCGGATCAGGTGCAACCTCCCGTTCGGCAGCGGGATCTCCGCCTCGCCGGCCGGCGAGAACGTCAGGGGCGTGACCGGCTGCTTCAGGTCCGGCGAACACCACCGCAGGCCGTCCCGGTAGTCGGGGTGGCTGCGTTCCGAGGAAACCTGGGCCACCCAGTAGGAGCGTTCCGGGGCGGCGATGGAGCGGCTAGCCCCGGGCGGCAGAGGTCGGCTCTCCAGGATGACGACCACCGGCTTGAGTGCGATGACCGTCATGCGTGTGTGCCGGCCGTCCTGGTGATAGTTACGCATGATCGTGTTCGCGTCCCCGGTCCGCTCCAAGTAGGACCAGACTTGGTCGGCGATGACGTTCGGGTCGTGCTCCCGTCCGGTGTCATCCACGAGATAGGTTTTCCATCTGTCCTCGCCCCAACCGACCTTGCCGACCACCCGCTGGCCGAGCTGCACGCGTTGATTCGGGGCGCACCACGGACCCCGCGTGCCGGAGTCTTTGTGCATCTTGAGCGGCGTTGCCGGGCTGCACCCGACTCCCAGGCCGGCCGTCAGAGCGATCAGGGTAGACAACAGGCGGCGAAACACTGTTGCTTTCCTCCCGGTGTTTTCATCGATCGTAGAGCCGAACCCGGCTACTCACAGGTTACGGGGCCGCCCCCGTCTGGTTCTGCACCTGACAGTTTTGCCCTGACGCCGCTTGGCAGGCCACATGAGACGAATGATATCGGTCCTTTGACTCACGCGACGTCCCAAGAGGCTCATTGAGCCCGTACCGGCTGGGAAGCGCGGCTGGCGGCAACACCGTCTCGGGCCAGGAGTAGGCCGGCAAGCCCGCGGACGCTTTGAAGTGCTTGAAGAACATCGGCCGGGAGTAGCTCCTCCGCGACGGCCCATTTGAAGACGCGGCGAATCCGGTTGATCTGGCGATTGATCAGCGCCCGACACCAATCAACCTTGATCATCCGGTCGCGTACGGTCTGAAGTGACTTGGGCCCAAAGCGCGACGCTTCTACCGGACCGAACGACCGCCGCAAGTGCCTTACGGCGTGCCTGTAGGCGACAAGCTCTTTGGATTCGTTCCCGTAACATCCTTCCGCGAAATTCCAGAAGCGGAGGATGAGCTCGTTGACAGTAATGCCGGACTGCCGGCGGGGCTGATCGGACTCTGTGGCCGATTTCCATTCGAGTATGGTTCGGGCATATTCAACGACGGAGTTGTCTGAGCCGTGTCGCCCCAAGTAGATATCCCGACGCCGCCCGCCAACGTCCGGCATCGTTACGATGGCTTGGTTGGTGGGCTTGTGGAGCCGGTATTCGGGGATGAGTTTTTTGTGCCGAGGCATGGAGCGGATCCCAATTGCGGTAGTCCACCGCAAAACGATTCGGGATTTGACCGCTCTCTCGGCCGCCGAGAGGTAAGCTAACTAGCTTTCGGTAAACGACTTGAGTCAATACACCCGGCTGGATTCGAACCAGCAACCTTCGGTTCCGTAGACCGATGCTCTATCCAGTTGAGCTACGGGTGCTTGTTTCGGAAGTGAGGAGATTCTAAGGCGATTGGTTCGCGCCGTCAACCCGATGCGGACTTGAGTCGAACTTCGGTTTTTTCGCTACCCCTCGATCGGTCCCGACGATTGTCCCGGCAGTATCCTGTGTGCCGGTTGAGACAGAGTCTGCCCCGGTTCGCGGGCCAATTCACAACATGATCGCTTCGCGCGGATTTGCCGGGGAACCGATGATACCGCCTGTGCAGCGTGTCCTGTGCAGGAAGTGCTCCCGCCTTCAGGAGGAAGTCCCCGTGGCTCTTCGATTCCAATTCCGCCTGGCCGCGGCTGCGTGCCTGGGTCTGGCGGGTGCGGCCGGCGCGGCCGACGCCCCGAAATCACTCCCGATAAGCGCCATGGCCGGCGCGTCGGACCAGCAGCTTGCCGACGCCATCGCGACAAAACTC
The DNA here is from genome assembly GCA_019694755.1 of Gemmataceae bacterium. GTDB lineage: Bacteria > Planctomycetota > Planctomycetia > Gemmatales > Gemmataceae > JAIBBI01. Next base: position 22,555 of record JAIBBI010000067.1, on the reverse strand, counting down.
GCTCAGGCGCCCGGATTGGCCGGCTACCAAGTTGATGTGTCGTGTGTGAACGGCAACGTCGAGCTGACGGGCTCCGTTGCTTCCGCCCAGCAGCAGTCCGAAGTGTCGAAGCTCGTCGCCTCGATCAAAGGCGTGAAGCGGCTCGACAACAAACTTGGCATTCGCAGCGATGTCAAGCCGGTCCAGGCAGTCGAAATGATCCCCGGGCCGGGCGCCGGAATGCCGCCAAGTGGCATGCCCGCGATGCACGGTACAGTGCCTGGCGGACCGCCGGCCGGCGGATTCGCTCCCGGCGCGGGCTACGGCCCCATGGGCGTTCCCGGTCCAATGCCTGGTGGTTTTGCCCCGGGCGGCCCCGGTGCCGGTTACGGTTCGGATCCCACGCCGGTGCATATGCCGCCGACCGCGGGCCTCTACGACGGCACGCCGCCAAAGATGCCACCTTACGCGTGGCCGACGTACGCTCCTTACAACAACTACTCGCGCGTCGGATACCCGACCGAGTATCCGGCCAACGCATTCCCGTACATCGGACCGTTCTACCCGTTCCCGAAGGTACCCCTCGGTTTCCGAGCCATTAAACTCGAATGGGAAGACGGGCACTGGTACTACGGTCGGACCGCCACGACCCGCGACTGGTGGAAGGTCCGATACTGGTGATCTGAGACGAAAAGGCCAACCAAAAAAGTTCGGGCCGCTGGACATCGCCCCTCCGGGGAATGTCCGGCGGCCCATTCCTTTTCTCAGGGCACGAGGTGATCAGCCGGCTTCGACAGCACGGCGAAGTCTCTCGAGCAACCCGTCCGGCAACGGCCGCAACGCCAGACATTTGCCTGCCTGGATCGTCACTTTATAGTCCGTCACCAATCTCGCGCAGGGCGGACAGGCTGCCAGATGGGCTTGGACCCCTTCACACGATTCGGAGCAGAGTTCGCCGCCGACGTAATCGCACAATACCTCGTGGAGCGAGCAGCAGGTGATGATCATGCCGCGGGCCCCCCAAAATGACGGGCCAATCGCTCGCGGAGCGCGAGGCGGGCGCGGTGCAGACGACTCTTGACGGCCGGAACACTCAGTTCGAGCAGAGAAGCGATCTCGGCATTGGGCAACTCTTCCACGTCCGCCAGCAGATACACGTCGCGGAAAGCTTCCGGGAGGTCGGCGATTGCAGCTTCGATCAGCCCCTGCGATTCTCTGTCCATCGCCGCCTGCTCCGGTCGCAATGCCAGCGGCTTGGATGGTAACAGGTTTCGCCCGCTATCGAGGAAGTTGTCTATTGGATCAGCCGCATTGATCTCAGGCCGTGCAGCAGACTTTCGCCGGTGGGCCAGCGCGGCGTTGACCGTAACTCGGTGCAACCAAGTCGTAAAGGATGAATCGCCGCGGAATGTACCCAGTTTGCGCACGACCTGGAGGAGGACATCCTGCGTTACGTCCTCGGCGTCGGCATCGTTGCCCAGCATTCGCCGGGCGAGATTGTAGACCCGGGGCGCGTAATCGCGGAACACCGTCTCCGGCGTCAGCGGCACCTCGGCAATCAGCGCGGGCTCCATGCGAGGATTGTACGCAGCCGCTTGATATCCGTCAGCCTGTCGGTTAATCTGTGCCGAATTCGACGGGGACAGACATGAGCCATCCGAACCCAGGCGATTCCATACAGATCGAGCGGCACGGCGACATAGCTGTCATCGTGACCGCGCCGGAAATAGAAGACATGCCCGAAACCTATATCGAGCAGGCCGCCCAGATGGTGCTGGGGCCACTACGGGCCAATCCGCCGGGCGGCATCATTGTCGACCTGTCGCAGGTGAATTTCGTGGGATCCGTATTCCTGTCATTCCTCCTGCGGTGCCACAAGATTGTCCGCAGTCAGGGGAGCGAAATGGTCCTGGCAGGCCTTTCGCCGAAAACGCGTGAGCTTCTTCGCGTGACGGCACTCGACACGATTTGGGCCCTGTACGACACGCGGGTCGCGGCTCTCGAGGCCTTGGGTGCATACTGATCGAAACTGGTGGGCGGGGAGTAGCCGCCGGATAGAATACACAGAACATAGTTTTTCGATCGGCCCGGGCCATTGCCCCGAGGATAAGCGGCCGACCGACCTCCGATTCGGGAGTTAGCCAGTGTCTGAGATCCACGAAGTGAACAAGCCCGATAGCGAAATGCGTCGCCGACCGCAGACGACCGAGGAGATGATCGAAGATATCAAGCGGACGGCGGACCGCATGCTGGCCGAAGGCATGAGTCGGCCGGACGTAAAACTGCTGAAAACCGCCCTCCGCGAACTGCGCCATTGTTTCCAGTTCTTTTCGGCCTTGAAGGGGAAGAGAAAAGTCACGGTCTTCGGTTCCGCGAGGACGCCGCCGGAGGACCCTTCGTACAAACAGGCAGTCGAGTTCGGCCGGAAAATGGCCGAGGCAGGGTATCTCGTCACGACCGGAGCGGCTTTCGGGATCATGGAGGCCGGGCACGTCGGGGCGGGGGCGGAGAGCTCGGTCGGAATTAACATCCTGTTGCCGTTCGAACAGTCGGCCAACCCCGTCATTGCCAATGACCCGAAGCTGATGCACCTGAAGTATTTTTTCACTCGCAAACTGCTGTTCGTGAAGGAATCGGACGCGGTCGCGCTTTTCCCTGGCGGGTTCGGAACTCACGACGAGGCGTTTGAGGCCCTGACACTGATGCAGACCGGAAAGAGCCATCTTTTTCCGGTCGTTTGTGTCGACCAGCCCGGCGACTGCTACTGGAAGGACTGGCGGGTCTTCATCGAGAGCCATCTGCTCAAACGAAAACTGATCTGCCCTGCCGACATGAGTCTGTTCAAGGTCACCGATTCTGTCGACGAGGCCGTCGCCGAGATCCAGCAGTTTTTCCGCGTGTACCACTCGATGCGGTACGTCAAACAGCAACTGGTTCTGCGACTTCAGCGAACACTGTCCGATGCCACGATGAAGAAGCTGGACCAGTTCAGCGATATCAAGGTAAGCGGTGAGTTTGAGCTCTCGGAGGCGTTGCCGGCTGAGTCGAACGACTCGCACGTGAGTCACTTGCCGCGGTTGCGGTTCCACTTCGATCGGAAGTCGCACGGCCGGCTGCGTCAACTGGTGGATGTGATCAATCAGGACTGATCGGGACAACAGAAGAAACAAAAAAACCCAGGCGGCTGACGCCGCCTGGGTCCCAGACTAACGTTAGGTCCCGTCCATCCCTTCGGTAGCCTGGCGATCTAAACCGTTCCCCCCTCGGAACGGTGGAGACCCATAGCTTTGCGCCCCCACCTCACGATGGGTTTGCCCTTATCGAGGTAGCAGGATTAACTGCACCCTTGAAGTTGCCGGCGGCTTGGGTTTCCGCCGACACTCTTATGTAGGTCACGAATTCAGGCCGTGCAACTGGCGGTGGAAAAATAATCGGAAAAATCGTCCGACTCGCACAAGTGCCGATCGATTGCGGTCCCGTCAACGAAAAGACCCGGCCGAAGTGGCCGGGTCTGTGAATTCCTTCGGGTCAGATACCGCACCGATCAGCCCTTACGGCGGGCCGGCTTGGTCTGGGGTAGGGGCTTGTACCAGGCTTCGGGCACGGGCCGGCGGCGGGTGTCGTCGCCGTCGTAATGCCAGAAGGTCACGTTTTCCTCGCCCGGCAGCCACGAGAAGAATGCCAGTTTGTTGTTCACAATCGTCGGGAAGCCGAGCTGGGCCGTGTCGCCGTCTATGACGGCGACGCCGAGGGCCTCCAGCTCGTTCACGAGGCCACGGAAACGCTTTTCCGCGTCTGTCAGCGAATCCTGCACCAGATAGCGGTGCCGGCGTTCCGGCCAGGACAGGTCACGCCGCTGGCGCTCCAGGCGGAGGTGTTCCGCCCGCAAGCCGATGACTTCAGCCCGGCTCGCCAGAAGGTCGGCTGCGATCCGACTCACCAGTGGGATCATTTTGATCACCGTCGGCAACTCGAAAAGCGGTTCCATCGGCCCGGACGGCTTTTCCGCCTGCGAAGCTTTCTTCGAGAACCCGCTCATAGTCACCTCCGGGGTCTGCCCCTCGTTTTCCATCTCAATCATAGGTCGGGAATCAAGGGAAGACAGCTAAATCGTTTTCCCCTGCCGCGGATTCCGCTTTCATACCATGGCCGCCCCGCATGCTCATTCCTCTCGCCACTGGACAAACCCTTCCAATGCGTAAAACTCGGGAAGACCGAGTTGGTCGTACACGCGGGCCGTGTCGAGATTCCGATCCTCGGCCCGCTGCCAGAATTCCCGACGGTCCGACCCGCCGGGAAACATGGCCCGGTCTTTCTGCGACTGGTGCCGGAAGATCGCCTGCTTTTTCCGCTCCAGTTGATCGGGGCTCAGCGGCACCACCCGTTCCAACTCGTGCGGCTCAAATTCCTCCCACGCGCCGCGGTACAACCACACCTGGAATTGCTGGCCCACACTTCGCACCCTTCGGACAGCGGAATAGATCGCCTCGGCACAAGTCCGGTGAGTACCGTGCGGGTCGGACATCTCGCCGGCAACGTAGATCTGGGCCGGTTGGAGCGAGCCCAAAAGGCGTGCAATGTCGTCGATGTCCTGGGGGTGGATCGGGGCCTTCGCGATGGTCCCGGTCCGATAAAACCGAAGATCCATGAACACCAGTTGCTCTGGCGGAATTCCGCAAGCCAGGGCGGCCGCGCGGGCTTCCGCTTCGCGAATCAGGCCCTTTACCTTAAGAAGGGCGTCGGAATCCGGCTGGCGAATCGTCTTGGTCTTCAGAAACCGGGTTATCCCGTCGCGCAGAGTCGCCGACTTGGCCTCATCGATGCCGAACAGCCGATTGAATGCAGTCGCATAATCGACGTATCGCTCCGCGTCATGGTCGAAGACTGCAATGTTGCCGGAAGTCATGTAAGCGATATGAACTTCGTGCCCTTGCTCGACCAGGCGGATAAGCGTCCCGCCCATGCTAATGACGTCGTCGTCCGGATGCGGGCTGAAAACGAGGATCTTCTGGCGACCGTTCGCCGCATCGCCGGCCGGGCTGTGAACAATAGTGGACATACGATCGGCAAAAACCCGCTGACCGAGCTTTTCTGCCGGCCCGTGTTCGCGGAGCAGTTCGTACAAGTGGTGTTCGCGGAAATCGTCGTCGTCGAGCTTCAGAAGGCCCTTCTTCACCTGCAGGCTCAGCCATATCACCGCCTGGCGGATTTTGGCATCGGTCCAATCAACCGGGCCGATTACCCACGGCGTCTGCACCGCCGTCAGTTGCCCCGCTGCCGCAGAATCAAGCAGAAAAGTGCTGTCGGGGTGGTTCTGCAGGAAACTGGCCGCCACCGCCTCGGTTACTTCACCCTCAACGGCTTTCTTGACGGTGTTAGCTTTGTGCTCGCCGAAGGCCATGATGACGATCTTGCGGGCGTCCAGAATCGTGCCGACGCCCATCGTCACCGCCTGATGGGGGACGTTCTCTTCGCCGTAGAACCCGGAGGCCGCGTCGCGGCGGGTGACAGGGTCGAGCGTGACGCGCCGGGTCCGGCTGGCGCGGGTCGAGCCCGGCTCGTTGAACCCGATGTGCCCGGTCCGGCCAATTCCCAGGATCTGCAGATCGATGCCGCCCGCTCTACGAATGAGTTGTTCGTAAGCCTGGCAGTAATCGTCGATCTGGTCCGGCGGGATCGTGCCGTCCGGGATGTGGATGTTCTGCGGCGGAATGTTAACGTGATTGAAAAACGTCTCGTGCATCCACCGGTTGTAGCTGTGTGGATCGTCCTTCGGCATCGGAAAGTATTCGTCCAGATTAAACGTAATCACCCGGCTGAAGTCGAGTCCCGCCTCCTGCCGCAGTCGGATCAGTTCCCGGTACAGGCCGACGGGGGTAGAGCCCGTCGGCAACCCGAGCACGGTCGGCCTGCTGGCAGAGTTGTTCTGCCGGATCAGGCTCTCGATCATCAGGGCCAGGTGGCGTGTCGCCTGGCCGCTGGTTTCGAAAACGATCGTCGGAGTTTTGGTGTTGGGTACGTAATGCGATGACATGCGTTTTTGCCGGCAGGTTGGCCGGCGTCGGCCCGCCGGCTAGCTTACCATTACGTTATCACCCGGGCCGCTCCGGGCGATAGGTCCTGCGCCACCCGGAACTGGGGAAAATGGTCCGCTTAGTCGTCAATAACGAAACCCGGGACTTGGCCGGCGTCGCGACGGTAGCCGAGTTGCTGAACCACCTTCGGTTCGACGCCCGCCGAGTCGCCGTCGAACTCAACCGCCAGGTGATCCCCCGCGATCGCCATGCGGAAACTTCCCTCGCAGATAACGACGAGTTGGAGGTGGTCACGCTGGTCGGCGGCGGCAGCGACCTCCCGGTCGACTTGCCGCTGCGTGTGGGGCCTTTTCAATTCGAGAGTCGGCTGTTCACCGGGACAGGCAAGTACGCGACTTACGACCTGATGCGCGACAGCCTGGCGGCCAGCGGGTGCGAGGTGACGACCGTCGCCGTCCGCCGGGAACGACTCGTCGACGCACAGGGGAGAAACCTGCTCGATTTCCTCGACCTCGGCAAATACACCGTCCTTCCCAACACGGCCGGATGTTTCGCCGCGGAAGATGCCGTCCGCCATGCGCGGCTGGCCCGCGAACTGTTGACCAACCTCGGCAATGCAGGGGCCGCCTGGGTTAAGCTGGAATGCCTCGCCGATAAGAAAACTCTACTGCCCGACCCGGTCGGCACCTTGGAGGCGACGGCGACGCTGGTGAAAGAGGGCTTTCAGGTCCTCGTTTATACCAGCGACGACCCAATCCTCGCAAAACGGCTCAAGGACCTCGGCGCGGCCAGCGTCATGCCGGCCGGCAGCCCGATCGGAAGCGGACAGGGCATCCTTAATGCCAACAACATCCGCATCTGCATCGAATACCTGAAGGAAAACGACCCCGGGTATCCGGTGATCGTGGATGCCGGCGTCGGCACCGCGAGCGACGTCGCACTGGCCATGGAATTGGGATGCGACGGCGTCCTTCTGAACACCGCCATCGCCAGTGCGAAAGACCCCGTCCGCATGGCACACGCGATGCGCCACGCCTGCGAAGCGGGGCGAATGGCATTCCTTTCGGGGAGAATCCCACGAAAGATGTACGCGACAGCCAGCAGCCCCTGGGAAGGCCGCATTTCCTGACCTGCGACTACGCGAGGGCCCGCTTCAGCGAGTTGACGCCTCGCTCAATTTCTGATTCGGTTGTGTAAAAGTGGGTCGAAAACCTTGCGATTCGTACGTCCGACCAATCGGTGATGGGGATTTCGACCCGGTCCGCCCAAAGCCGGCGGCGGACTTCTTCGGCGGGCACCTTACCACTGACAACGAACGCGGTCATCGGCCCGTGTAGCGTTGGGTCGGCCGGTGATGCGGGCTCCCAACAGCTACCTAATCGTCTTACGAGTGTAGCGAGTTCCCGCTGACGGGCGTGGATTCCGGGCCAGCCCAACCGCGCCTGAAAATCGATGGCCTCGGGCACCACCAGCCACGGGCAGACGTCCCGGGTTCCTTCAAACTCCAGCCGCCGGGTTCGCGGTGTAGTCCCGAACTCGTCGCGGGCGTCCGGCTCACCGCTCGTGTAATAGCCCCAGCTTACCTGCAACGGGTTCAGCCGGTCGACCATGTTCTTCCCGATCGCGAGAAACCCCGCGCCCAGCGGGGCCAGCAGCCATTTGTGGCAGTTGGCGGCATAAAAGTCGCAGCCGAGCCGGTCGATGTCCAACGGGACGATGGCCGGGGAGTGGGCGCCGTCGACGACAGAAATGACGCCGCGTTCGCGTGCCACACGGCACATCGCCGCAGCAGGCACGAACATTCCATTGGCCGAGTACACGTGGCTGAAGAATGCCACGCGAACCTCGGGTGTGATCGCGGAGGCAAAGGCGTCGACAATTTCGTCAGGGGAGTCCGGAGCCAGAGGTAATCGAAATGTCCGAATCGCGACTCCCTGGCGTTCGGCCGCCCGTTCCCAGCACCACTGCATCGCCCCGTACTCGCGGTCGGACATGAGCAACTCGCCTGGGGGCAGCCGAAGGCCCGAAGCAATAATGTTGACGGCCGTGGACACATTTTGCGTGAAGACCAGCCGTGTCGGATCCACGCCGACGAACTCCGCAAGTCGTGTCCTCGCCCGCCAGAGTAGGTCGGGCGTTTCTCGCACCAGAAAATTCATCGGGGCTGCCGCCTGCCGCTCGCGAAGTTCCGTCACACGATCGAACACGGGGCGAGGCGTCGGGCCGAAAGAACCGGTATTCAGGTTCGTGATCTGTGGATCGAGCATCATGGCCGCCCGGGCCGCGGACCAGTCCGGATGTGCCACGTCAGTAGTCCTGATGGTTGAGTTCATACACGGCAAGCCCGATCAGTCCGGCCGCGATCGCGAGCGTGGACGCGGCGGCCAATCCGGGGGAATACAGCCCTTTTTCGAGGACGGGTTTGAGCCCCAACCCGGTCAGGCCGTCCGGAGTCATTCCGAGCTGGTCGTAGAGTAGCAAACTACTGTCGACTGGTTTGGGCAGTAGCCAGTAAGCCAACCCGACGAGTCGACCGAAGGCTGGGCGGGCCTCCTCGACCTGAATAGCCGACAAAACGTGCTTGCCGAAGCTGACGCCCCATGAAATCAGTGCAAAAATGATGGAGCCCATCATCACGCTGACGGTACTGCGTGTACTGACCGCTATGAGCGCGCCCGCCGCCGCGAACGCTATGTAATTCGTCACCAGCAACGGCCAGGCCAGCAAGAACCCGAGTTCGAAGACTCCGGTCTTCAGCCAAACGGCCGCGGCCAGCCCGCCCACGAGTAAGCCTGACAAAAGCACGACGAGCAGCACGATTCCGAGAAACCGACCAATGAGCAGCACGCTTCGGGCCGGGGGCTTGCAGAGAAGCACGGTGACAGCAGACGGGTCCAGAAAGTCGGGAAGGAATCCGGCCATCGCGATGAGCGTGACGAGTACGCCCAGCACATCGCCGACGACAAACGCTAGTCGGAACAGCAGCATCCGGACTGCGGCATCGTCCGAGGCCGGGTCGATCGTCCAGCCGAGCAGTTGCAGCCCGTCATCCGTCCTTCGCAGGGTCAGGCAAACTCCGACGACGGCTACAATGGCGAGAACACTGGAGTAAAGAAACCCGGAGGCAGCCGCCCTTCGGAAGACGTCGCGTATCAGGCAATTCAACGTTCGCGGAGTCATGATGTCGGGCGGGTGTAAAGTTCCGCCAGCGCATCTTCGAGCGACTTGCCGGCCACAAGTTCGCGTGGCGGAGCGAGAGCAACCAACCGACCGCCCACGATCACGCCCACGCGGTCGACCAGTGGCTCGACTTCGCGAAGGACATGCGACACCAGGATGACGGCCGCGCCACGCGTCCGGCATGTTGCGACAACGTCGGCGATCAGGTTTCGGCCGCTCAGATCCAGTCCTTCGCTGGGTTCGTCAAGGACCAGCAAGTCCGGCTCATTCATGAGTGCCTGCGCAAGTCCGAGGCGCTGGGTCATCCCCTTGCTGAAGGTCCGTATCGGGTCGCCGGCCCGGTCGGCCAGGCCGACTTTCTCGAGTAACTCCGGCACGCGCCGACGGACGACTTCGTGCGGCACCAGCGCGAGCGCGGCATAGTACTCGAGGAGCTGAACCGGGTTGAGGTATCGGGGAAACGCGTGATTCTCATGGACGTAGCCGACCCGCGCCAGCGTCGAGCGATCGTCTACGGGCTTCCCTAGCCGCAGTACCTGTCCGCCAGTCGGAAATACGAGGGATAGCAGGAGTTTGACGAGCGTCGTCTTACCCGCCCGATTGGGCCCGAGCAGGCCGAAAACCTCGCCGGGTTGGATGGCCAGGGAGACGCCGTCGACGGCCGGTCGCCGGCCACGCCCGAACAGGCCGACCCGGTAAGTCTTGGCGACATTCACAAATTCGGCGGCCGCGGTCATGTGCGGAAAGGATAGCACGCGGACGGGGGCCCGGCGAGTTGGGAAACTGGCCTCGGCGCACGAACCGAATCCGGGTATTTCCCGCGAGACGTTCTACGGAATGGAGAAGTTTTCATGCGGAAAATCCACATTTACGCGGCGGCGATCGTCGCGTCACTCACCAGCCAACTGTCCGCCCAGACGACCCCGGTACAACAGGTGTCGGCGACGGCCGTCGGTCCGGCCGTGGTGGTCAACGGTCAGGCGATTTCGGAACAGGCTGTCCAGCGAGCCCTGAAGCGCGTGCCCCCGGCCGAGCACGCCAAGGCCCGCCCCGAAATCATCGACTTCCTCGTCGACAACCTGCTCGTCGATCAATACCTGATCGCGCAGAAAGTCAATGTAACCCCGGCCGAGGTGCAGGCCCGCATCGGCGAGATTCAGGCCGAGATGACAAAGGCCAAGCAGGACTTCGGCAAGATGATGAAAGATCTGAATCTCACTGACGAGGAATTGCGCACCCAGATCGCGGCCGACTTGCGCTGGGAGAAGTTCGCGATCGGGCGGGCGACCGACCCGGCCCTCGCCGACATGTACAAGAACAATGAAGATATGTTCAACGGCTCAATGGTCCGGGCCCGCCACATCCTGATTACGCCACCCGCGGGCGACGCGCAGGCTGCCGCGGCGGCCAAGGCGAACCTCGCAAACATCCGCAAGGAAGTGATTGCGGCAGGAGATGCCGCGGTCGCCAAAGTCCCTGCTAATGTCGATGCCATGACCCGCGAGAAGGCCCGTGCTGCTGCAATGGAAGAGGCGTTCTCCGCCGCGGCGGGCAAGTACTCGGCGTGCCCGTCGAAGAAAGAGGGCGGCGACATCAGTTGGTTCCCGCGGGCCGGCTCCATGGTTGAGCCATTCGCCAAGGCCGCCTTCGCCCTCAAGCCTTTCGAGATCAGCGACGTGGTGCCGACGCAGTTCGGATTCCACCTGATCATGGCCACGGGTCGCAAGCCCGGCCAGACTGTCACCTTCGACAAGGTGAAGGACGAAGTGAAAGAACTCTTCTGTGCCCAACTGCGGGAGGCGCTGTGCACGCACCTCCGGCAGACGGCAAAGATCACGGCCGGAAAGTAATGAAACGACCTTCGCGCCCCTGGCCCGACGGGTCAGGGGCTTTTTTTTTGGACGGCCATCATGAAAACCGTGCTACTTCTTGCCTGCTCCAGCCTGTTCATGAACCTGGCCTGGTACGGGCACCTGACCTGGTTCAAGACTTGGCCGGTCGCCACCACGATTCTGGCATCTTGGCTTGTCGCGCTACCCGAATACTCCCTCCAAGTGCCAGCCAATCGCTGGGGCCACGGCCAATTCACAGGCCCGCAACTCAAGATCCTCGCCGAGTCGCTGTCGTTGACGATGTTCCTCCCGGTGAGCATGCTGGTGCTGAAAGAGGTGCCCGGCTGGCGGGATCTGGTGGGGTTCAGCATGATTGCCGGCGGAGTGGTGGTCGCCATGTCCGGACGGGGCGGCGGCTGAATCAGACGCGGTACGGTCGGTGTATTCGCATCGCTTCGAGCGTCGCCAGAAACTCGAGGGGTAGCGGAGCAACCACTTCCATCCATTCCCCGCGGCGGGGGTGTCGGAACCTCAGCCGATGCGCGTGCAGAGCCTGTCGCGACAGAAGTACCCGGTCAGCTTCTGCGGCAACATTCGCGATTTCTTGAAGGCGAAACTCGTCCCGCCCGCCGTAAACCTTGTCGGCCAGCACCGGACAGCCGACGCTGGCGAGGTGGACACGGATCTGATGCGTCCTTCCGGTTCGCGGTTGAACCTTGACAAACGTGAAGCCGCGAAACCGCTCGATCACTTCGTAGAAGCTGCACGAATCCTTGGCGTCTTCGTCGTCATCATCGTCGGTCATCACCATCCGGATCCGGTCGTGGGCGTGATGGCCGATTTTACCCTCGATGTAATCGCTGTCGCGGTCGAGCTCTCCGGTGGTGATCGCGTTGTACTCCTTGAACACCTGCCGGTGCTCGAATTGCAGCGACAATTCGCGATGAGTTCGCTCCTCCTTGGCGACCAGAATGACGCCGGAGGTGTCGCGGTCGAGCCGGTGGACCAGGCCCGGGCGGTAATTGCCACCGAGCTTGCTCAGTTCGCGGAAGTGAAACGCCAGCGCGTTGGCGAGAGTACCAGTCCAATTGGCGCGGGCGGGGTGGACCACCATGTCCGGCGGCTTGTCGATGAGTGCGAGCCACTCGTCCTCATAAAGGATCGAGAGCGGGATGTCTTCAGGGACCGGCTCGACGACGCGGGGCGGCGGCAGGTTGATGATCAGTTGATCGCCGTCGCGGACCTTCTGGCTCGCTTTGGCGACGACGCCGTTGACGGTCACGCCCCCGGCATCGATGGTTTTCTTGATCTGGGTTCGGCTGAAGTCCGGGTATTGAAGCGCGATGTACTGGTCGAGCCGAAAACCCTCGGTCTTGATTCGGACTTCGTGCTCGATCTTCGGTTCAACTGTCACGGCGAGGGAAGTGCAGGCACAGGCGACGGGGCAGGCGGTTTCGCCTGATCCTTAGCCAACTCGGCGTAAAGCTTTTCGATGTCCGCCTGGTGGGCTTTGAGGTCGATCGCCCGTCGGGTCGCCTGTTCGCCGGCCACCGTCTTCGGAAACTGGCTGGAAAGTTTGTTGTAAAGTTCCAGTGCCTGAGTCAGCGAACCACGGGGAGCGGAGTCATTGGCTTTGGAGACGCTTGCCAGCGTCTCTTCGACGCGGGCGTGTTGAAGCATGGCTTCCTGCAACATGGTCGATGGCAGGCTGGATGCCTTCGCCAACTCGGCATAGGCAGTGCGGGTCTTTTCCAGAGTGTCGGCGGCCGCGACCCGCTCGTCAGGCGACGGCGCGTCGAGTTTCGTCAGCGCGTCCTGGCACTGCCAGCGGGTCAGGTGAAACCTCGCGATCAGCCCCTGGGGCGTGTTCGGCCCCGACTTGATGATTTCACTGAGCCGTTCGGGAGTGTCTGCGAATTCGGGCTGGTTCCAGGCGGCGGCGTTGATGTTGCGCGAGTACCGGCTGTAGAGGATTCCGGCCGTGCCCGCGAGGAGCACGACCAGCGCAATGGTCCAGGCGCGATTGGCCCGCGGCGAAGTGCCGGAAAGCCCCGTCCATGCCTCCGTGATTTTCTCCGCGAGTTCGTTCTTTTCCAGTTGATGCCTGTGTTCTGCTTTCATGCGCTGACTCCTGCGCGGCTAACTCCGCACGCTGTATCTTACTGGCACGACGATCCCGGGCAACGAGGCTTGACGGGGTGACCGGGCACAATAGCCTTCCGGCAATCGCTGATTTTCCCGGGGGTCCAATGTACTTCCATCTGCTCGCCGATGCTACCGTCGCCGACTGGCACGCCCGCTCCATTCAGGAAGCCCTGATGCACAGTGCGGCCTTCGGGCTCCTCGGGATCGTGCTGGCCATTGTCGGATTCAAGTTGTTCGACTGGCTGACGCCTGGCGATCTGCAAAAGGAAATCATCGAAAACAAGAATGTCTCGGCGGCGATCATCACTTCCGCGTTTATCCTCGGCGTGTGCCTGATCATCGCCGCCGCTGTTCACTGATCGGAAGGCTGACTTTCGACGTCGCCGCTTGGCTTCGCCTTCGCGCGAAGCCACCTGCCGTACGCCTCCAGGGCCCGCTCCTGTTCCGGGGTCTCGACCGAACCTGGGCGAGTCATCCGCACTTTCCGCAATGCATCGCTACTCTTCATCCCCTCGGCGACGAACCACCCGGCAATGATTGTCCCCGTCCGGCCGATGCCGGCAGCGCAATGAACCGCGACCCCGAACCGGTTGTCGCGGGCACGTCGTATCGTCTGAACGCAATGCTCGAACTGCTCCGTCGTCGGTGCTGCGAGGTCCGGAATGGGGATGTGAACGGCCATTAGCCCGACATCATTGACCCAGTCGCGACGGAGCGGGTTTTCCGTGAGTGTAATCACAACCTGGATGCCCTGATCCCGGAGCCAGTTGAGTTCGACGTTGTCCGCGGGTCGTGCCATGGCCGCGAGATACGGCTTCTCGACCCAGGAAAAACGGTGGGGCATCGACATGAGGTTACCGCAACGGCGTCCGTCCGTATCGGGCCCGCACGGCGCCGGCGGCCTGCCAGGCGCGATCGTCGGACTGAAGAAAGTGTATCAGGTTCGCCGTGGTGACTCCGACTACTGTTGCCGCATCGCGCACACCGCCTGCGGCTGCATCCAGAGCGTCGAGCAGGGCGGCCACGGCCGGCCAATAGTCGGTCGATCGAGGCGAAGCAACGAGTCGCAGGGATTCATCGCGGACGGGCGAAAGCGCCGAGTCGTCGTATGGCTCCCGGATCTGCAACCAGAAGGCCCGGCGCAATCGCCGCAAGGCGCGGGCCTTGTTCTCGTGTTGTGACCGACTCTCCTCAGCGATGACGAGCAATCCGCTAGGCCCGTGCCGCAGCCGCACGGCGGAACTCGTCTTGTTCCGCTTCTGGCCGCCGGGGCCACTCGCGCGGTACGTGTCTACTTCGCACTGCGCGAGCAATTGAGCATCCGAAAGCCCGGCCCAGACCGCTCGTGGGGACGTCACACTACCAAACCCCACGGCTCACGGCGGGGTCGGCCGATCATGGCATTGGCCTCCGGGTCGTCAAATTGATTGCGGACGGGATCCCACTTGAGTTTCTTTCCCGACCGCAACGCAATCACGCCGAGGTGGCAGACGATCACGGAGCTGGCCCCGATCTCCACGGAGCAAATCGGCATTTTCCGGTTCTTCACGCAATCGAGGAAGTCGGTCATGTGTCCGGGGCTGACGCTCAGGCGCACTGCCGATCGGGCCAACGGCTCGGAAATCAGCTTGGGGTCATTGGCAAGAATCGTTCGCCGACTGACGAACAGCTTGCCCTCCGCACCGAGGAACAGCACTCCATTTTCGCTGGGGCCGATCTCGGACTCCTTGCCGTCCTTGTCGAACAGCTTGTGCGGGCCCGAACCGTCGCCGTGCATGGCGATGACGCGGGTACCGTCGTCGTAGGTGTACTGAACATGAAACTTCGGGTGCGTGTTGTAAGCGTTCGGGTCGTCGCTGGGCTTCTCGAACGACAGGACTTCGATGGCCACCGGACCCGAACCGTCTTTGCCCATCGCCCATTGAGCAATGTCGAGATGGTGGGCACCCCAATCGGTCATTTTTCCACCGGAGTATTCGTACCACCAGCGGAACTCGTAGTGGCAGCGAGTGTGTTTGCCGTCGTTGACGTAGTCCGCCGGGGGACAGGGCCCGAGCCACATGTCGTAGTCGAAGCCCTCGGGGACGGGCTTCTTAGGAATCGGTCCGCTCACGGGATTACTGCCAATTCGGCACTCGACCGATTCCAGTATTCCCACCCGGCCGTTGCGGATAAGTTCGCACGCGAGTCGGAATCGTGGGTCGGACCGCTGCTGACTGCCGGTCGCCAGGACCCGGCCAGTCTTCCGGGCCACCTGAACCATGGCCAGGGCTTCTTCGATGGTCAGTGTCAGCGGCTTTTCGCAATAGACATCCTTGCCCTTCTTCATCGCGTCGATGGCAATCTGAGCGTGCCAGTGGTCGGGGGTCGCCACCATGACCGCGTCGATGTCCTTGCGGTCGTTCAGGTCGCGGAAGTCGCGGTAGGCGGACACGTCGCGGGCCCCGTGATTCAACATGATCGAGACGGCCCGGCTCAGATGGGCATTGTCGACGTCGCACGCGGCTACGAACTGGGTCTTGTGATTCTTCTGGTTTCGCGCTTCGCCGTAGATCGCCAGGCAGCGGCTTTGCGGGCTCCCGATGCCGATGCAGGCCATACGGAGCGGGTCACCGTCCTTCCGGACGGGCGACCGCTCGTCGGCGGCAGCCAGTGCCGTGCTGGCAAACCAGCCCGGCAGGCCGGCCGCCCCCATGGCCGCAATCGTGCCGGTCGCGAAACCGCGTCGAGAGAGTTTTCCAGAATTCATGGTGTCTACCTGGTAGAGGATGTATTTGTGAGATTACCAACTGGTCGCCTCAGACTCCGCGGGCCTGGGGATCCCAGATCATTTTGTGAAGTTGGACCTGTAGCCGGATGTTAAGTCCGGAACGCAGAATCCACTCTGCAAGTTCGTGTGGTCGGATCTTCCCGAATACGCCGCTGACCTGCACGGTCAGCCGTTCCTGCAGGCGATGTTCGCGGATCACATGCTCTGTCCATTGCCAGTCGACCGTGCTGGCTACGACAAACTTTACCTCGTCCGTGGATTTGAGAATGTCGAGGTTTTCCCAGCGGTTGTCGTCGCACTCGCCCGAATCAGGGCACTTCAGATCCATGATGATGTGGACCCGGCCATCGACGGGCGCGAGGTCGTGGG
This sequence comes from Gemmataceae bacterium, assembly GCA_019694755.1. Lineage (GTDB taxonomy): Bacteria > Planctomycetota > Planctomycetia > Gemmatales > Gemmataceae > JAIBBI01. The sequence goes on along the minus strand of JAIBBI010000067.1, from coordinate 6,245 downwards.
CACCGCTCGTTTCGAGGAGAACCTTCTTCCCCGCGTCGGCGAGGCGCGTCATGAGCGGAAACACGTCGGGCTGCAGAAGTGGCTCGCCACCGGTAACTTCCACGACTGGCGTATTGTACGCCAGGGCGGCGGCCAGTACTTCGTCCAACGGCTGACGCACTCCCTGACTGAAGGCGTGAGGGGTGTCGCACCAGACGCACCGGGCGTCGCAGACGGCAAGCCGGACGAACACGCACGGGAGCCCCGCATACAGCGATTCGCCCTGCAGACTCCGATAAATCTCATGAATCAGTAGCGACCCGGCCGGCAGCCCTTCGAGCAACCTAATCCGGTGCGATTTCTCGGCGGCTGACATGTTGGTCATCGTAGCGGATCGGTCTGGCACGACCGGATTGGATCTGGTATTCGACAGGTCGGATCGCCCCTCGGAAGGTGGGATTATGCGCTTTCACATTGCGTTTCTGGCATGGATCGCGGCCGCAGGATTGGCGGCCGCCCAGTTCGGGCCCAAGCCGGTCGCCGTCGTCAATGGCGAACCCATTCCGCGGTCGGAACTCGATGCGGTTCTAAAGCTTCGGCCACAGGCGCTGACGCCCCTGACGGCAGCTCAGAACCGGGCGATCTACGAGCAAGTCATCACAATGCTTGTGGACGAAGTACTGATCCGTCAATTCCTCGTGAAAAACGCGCCACCGGCAAACCCCGCCGAGGTCGACAAACAGTTCGCCGGCCTGTTGGAAGGGTTGAAGAAGCAGGGGCGGACGCTCGCGGACTTCTGCAAGGAAAACCAGCAGACGGAGCGGCAGGTCCGGGCCGGGATCGAGAACCAGCTCCGCTGGCAGGCCTACGCTGCGGCGAAGATCACGGATGCCGAGCTGAAGAAGTACTACGCGGAGAGCAAGGACTTCTTCGACAAGACGACGGTCCAGTGCAGCCACATCGTGTACCGTGTCCCGTCCGACGCCCCGCCGGTCGAGAAGGCGAATGCGGAGAAGAAAATGCGCGAGATGCGCGAGCAACTGGTTGCGGGCAAGATCACGTTTGCCGAGGCGGCGCAGAAATACAGCCACTGCCCCAGCGCGACCAAAGGGGGCAACCTCGGGTCGATCTTCCGCAAGATGATGGTCGAAGAGCCGTTCGCGGCCGCGGCGTTCAAACTGAAGCCCGGCGAACTCAGCGACATCGTCTGGACCGATTTCGGCGTCCACCTGATCCTGGTGACCGACCGGAAGCCCGGCGAGGGCAGCGACTTCGCCAAGGTCCGCGAAGACGTCCGCGATTGCTGCGCAGAGGAAATGCGCATGAACCTTCTCGCCGAGTTGAAGAAGGCGGCCAAGGTCGAGATCAATCTGCCGGACAAGTAGACAGACAAGCGACCGACGTTGGATGCTTGCAATCGTCGGCAGTGTTTCGATAATACCGGCACAACCCCAATACCTTGTAGTGCCGGAGTCTGGGCCATGATCGTCGGCGTTCCGAAGGAAGTGAAGACGGATGAATACCGCACCGCGATGATTCCGGTGGGTTGCGAGGAGCTGACCCGGGCCGGGCACAAGGTTCTGATTCAGAAGGGGCTGGGGCAGGGCAGCGGCATCGCCGACGAGGCCTATGCAAAAGCCGGTGCCGAGATTGTCGATGACGCCGCGACCGTCTGGAAGCGGGCGGAAATGATCGTGAAAGTGAAAGAGCCGCTTGCTCAGGAATGGCCCCTGATGCAGGACGGGCAGACCATCTTCACCTACTTCCATTTTGCCGCAAGCGAAGAACTCACGAAAGCTGTCATCAAGTCGGGCGTCACGGCCATTGCTTACGAGACGATCAAGGACGCCCGAGGCACGTTGCCGTTGCTCACGCCGATGAGCGAAGTCGCCGGTCGCATGAGCATCCAGGAAGGCGCCAAATACCTGGAACGACCTTTTGAAGGTCGAGGGATTTTGCTCGGCGGCGTTCCCGGCGTGGCGCCGGCGACCGTGGTCGTCCTCGGTGGTGGCATCGTCGGCGCGAACGCGGCCAAGGTCTCGGCAGGGCTCGGCGCGCTGACTTACATTCTCGATGTGAATCTCGACCGACTCCGGTATCTCGATGATGTCATGCCGGATAACGTGATCACTCTTTACAGTGACCGGCACAACATCCTCGACTGCATCCGGCGGGCCGACCTCGTGATCGGGGCGGTTCTGATCCCCGGCGCGAAGGCCCCCCGCCTGATCCGGCGGGAAGACCTGAGCCAGATGAACCCGCGGGCCGTGATTGTCGACGTCGCGATCGACCAGGGTGGGTGTGTCGAGACTGCGAAGCCGACGACGCACAGCAATCCGACCTACCTGGTAGACGACGTCGTGCATTACTGCGTCGCCAACATGCCCGGCGCGGTTGGCCGGACCAGTACCTACGCACTTTGCAACGTCACGCTGCCGTACGCACTTCAGCTTGCAAACAAAGGCCCGGATAAGGCAATGAAGGATAATGCCGCGCTCCTTCAGGGCCTGAATATCCGCAAGGGCAAGGTGACAAACCAGCCGGTCGCGGAGACCTTCGGCCTCGAATATGTCCCGGCATGACCGAATCCGCGCTGCCCTCGCAGGAACGGCCCCTCACCGTTTCGGAATTGAACGCGACAGTCGACGAGCTCCTTCAGGAAGCTATGCCGGCAGTCTGGGTCGAAGGCGAACTGACGAAGGATATGCGTCCCTGGGGCAGTTCGGGCCACTACTACTTTGAGCTCAAGGACGGCGGCGCAACGGTCAGCGCGGTCATGTGGCGGGCGGCCACGCGAAATCTACCGCCCGGCGTGCAGTTCGACAAAGGCATGTCGGTCGTGGTGTTCGGCCATGTTTCGATCTATGCGCCGCGCGGGCAGTACCAGATTCAGGTGCAGCGGGTCCTTCCAAAGGGTGTCGGTGCGGCTGAGGAGGCCCTTCGCCGGCTCAAGGAGAAACTGCTCGCCCTGGGATTTTTCTCGCCCGAGCGAAAGCGACCGCTCCCGGCATATCCTCGTCGCGTTGCCGTCGTGACCAGCGCGTCCGGAGCGGCCGTCCACGACTGTATCAAGGTCTTTCAGAAAAACTGGCCCGCACACGACGTTGTCATCGTGCCGGTGCGAGTGCAGGGGGAGGGTGCCGATCGCCAGATTGCCGATGCCATTCGCCGGATTGGGCAATTGCAAAAGTCTGAGCAACTTGAATGCGATGCTGTCGTTGTTGGACGAGGCGGTGGCAGCAGCGAGGACCTGGCGGCATTCAACTCCGAACTGGTCGCCCAAGCCATTTTCGAATCGCCCGTCCCGGTGATCAGCGCGGTCGGGCACCAGATCGATTTTTCCATTGCCGACCTCGTCGCCGATCATCGCGCGGCCACGCCGACCGAGGCTGCCGAGTTGCTGACTCAGAACTGGTCGCGGGCGGAATCGGATCTAATTGACTTCCGGGCCCGTCTTCCCGCGGCACTGCTCAAGCGCGTTGAATTGACCCGAGCAAGATTGTCGGCACTCGTTAACCGCAAGTCACTCGTCCGACCGCTGGAGGCGATTCACGCCCGCCAACAGCGCATTGACGAACTCAATCAACGGCTGACAGTGGCGACATTGCAAACCATCGCCCGGCACCGCCAACGCGTCGTCGCGATGGCAGGGAGGCTCGATGCGTTGAGTCCGCTCCAAGTTCTCGCCCGCGGGTATAGCCTAACCCAGGACGAATCCGGCCGGTTACTGCGCGACGCAAGTAAAGTCCGAGTCGGCGACCGACTGACCTCACGGCTACATCGCGGAAGGGTAATCAGCATTGCCACTGAAATCTCAGATGTTGGGGGAGTCCAGGAATGACGTTTGAAGAAGCCCTCGCCGAGCTTGAAAAAGTCGTGCAGGATCTCGAACGCGGCGACATTTCCCTCGACGATTCACTGGCCCGGTACGAACGCGCAGTGACATTGCTCAAGGCATGCCATGCGCAGCTCCAGGGGGCCGAGGCCAAGGTCCGCGAATTGACCGGAGTTGGCACGGATGGCGAGCCGCAGCTGACTTCGTTTGGCTCTGAGGTCGCAACACCCGACCGAAAACGCAAGGCCCGCTCGGCCGGCGAGTAGTCGGAATTCTTGCCGCGCCAACTGTCCGGCCCGCGGATGCCAGACTACGTTAATTCCCATCAGCCAGAGCGGTTAGAACCATGGAAGGGTCTCGGTGGCACCAATAGTCGTCGCCGTCGGCAGCATTGAAGACGCGATCCGGCACAGCCTGGAAGCGGCCGCCGGCGCACCGCCCCGGCTGCGTGAAGCGATGGCCTACAGCCTGCTCGCTCCGGGCAAGCGGCTCCGCCCGCGGTTGGTCGTCCTTGCCTGTGTGGCGGCCGGCGGCGACCCTATCGCCGGGTATTCGGCCGCGGCGGCCGTCGAAATGGTCCACACCTATTCCCTGATTCACGACGACCTGCCTGCCATGGACGACGATGACCTTCGTCGCGGTAGGCCGACGTGCCATAAGGCCTTCGATGAAGCGACGGCGATCCTCGCCGGTGACGCACTTCTGACGCTGGCCTTTCAGACGCTCACCGACAATTATGAACCGGACATCGCTGCTCCGTGCTGTCGAGAACTGGCCGTCGGGGCCGGGGCGGCAGGCATGGTCGGCGGTCAGGTACTGGACTTGGCTTGGGAAAACCGCCAAGATGGTGGCATCGATGAGTTGCAGGCGGTGCATGCCGGGAAGACCGGCGCACTGTTCCGGGCCTGCCTTCGGATCGGCGGCCACATCGCCCGAGCGGATGAAGATGCCATCGACGCCCTGGATCAGTACGGTCAGGCATTCGGTCTGATGTTCCAGATCACCGACGACTTACTTGACGTCGAAGGTGATACGGCCGCGATGGGAAAACGGGCCGGGAAAGATGCCGGGCGCGGCAAGCTGACCTATCCGGGATTGCTCGGGGTCGAAGCCAGCCGGGCCCGGGCCCGCGAACTGTGCCGACAGGCGGAGTTCGCTTTGAAGCCGTTCGGAAATGCCGCTCGGGAGCTGATCGAGCTGGCGCACCAAGTCGGTGGTCGCACCCACTGACGCATTCAACCGGCCGGGTAAGACGCCCGGCATGTCGCTCGGGAGGAGACGCCAATGAGTGAGCTGTTGTCCCGCATCAAAAGTCCCGACGACCTGCACTTGCTCTCCGACGAGCAACTCACGCAGCTCACCCAGGAAATGCGGAACGAACTCGTCCGCGTCCTCAGCATCCGCCCGGCCCACTTTGCCAGCAACCTCGGCGTCGTCGAGTTGTGTCTCGCGCTGCACTTGACGTACGATTTTCGCAAGGATCGCTTGATCTGGGACACGGGTCACCAGATTTACCCCCACAAGCTCATTACCGGTCGCTATCCGAAATTCAGCGGCATCCGCACCCGCGGCGGGCTGATGGGCTACCCGAATCCGCAGGAAAGCGAATTCGACCTGTTCATGACCGGTCATGCCGGCTGTTCAGTCAGCACCGCCCTCGGATTGAAAGTCGGCGACGATCTGCTGGGTCGGACCGATCGCAAAAGCGTCGCAGTGATTGGCGACGGGGCGCTACCGTCTGGCATCGTGTTCGAGGCGATGAACAATGCCGGTGGCATGAACTCCGACCTACTGGTGATTCTGAACGACAACCAGATGTCGATCTGTCCCCGAACCGGGGCGCTGGCATCCATGCTCGATAAGAGCCGGATGTCTACCGTGTATCAGGACGCGAAGCGGAGCGTCGCCAACTTCCTGCACAAGGTCCCCGTCGTCGGCGAAGCGACACTGGGCGCTCTGGAGCAGATCCGCGACGGGATGAAGGCGGCTTGGTCGGGCGGAATGATCTTCGAAGAACTCGGGTTCCGCTACTTCGGCCCGGTCAACGGGCACGACTTGCCCACTCTGCGCCGTTGGCTCCGCGACCTCAAGCAGCAGAAGGGACCGATTCTCCTGCACGTGCTGACGGAAAAAGGGCACGGCGTGCCGCAGGCGTGTGCCGATCCGGTGCTTTACCACACCCCGCCGGTCTTCGAGCAGGTTGGCCCGGACCGCACGAACATCGCCCTCAAGAAAGGCGGGTCGAAGGCATACACCGATGCGATGTCGTCGGCGATCGCCGACGCGTTGAAGGCCGACTCGCGGACCGTCGTCATCACCGCCGCCATGTGCCAGGGGAACAAACTGGAGAAGGTCCGTGAAACGTTTCCCGCCCAGTTCTTCGATGTTGGCATTTGCGAATCGCATGCCGTGGCTTTCGCCGCGGGCATGG